>NZ_JBQHDG010000021.1:0-207876 GCF_052068095.1 Phytohabitans sp. LJ34
AAGACCCGAAGTCAGTCCGTCGTAGGGTCAGACCCCCGACGGGAGGTGCTCACAAACATCATCTCTGTCCGTCGTGGTCGCTCTCCGTTGCTCCCGCGGCCTCACTCGTCCGCTGTTGGTTGCGCTTTGCCTCCGGCGGGAGCGCTCCGGACCAACGGATATGGGGTCGGCGCGGCCCCGCTGCGACGGTGGCGGCGATCTTGGGAGTTTGGGCGCCTCGCCTTTCGCGAGTTCGAGCCGGTTGTTCCTTGCTCTGCGGTTTCGGCTTCGCTTGTGGTTGCGGTTACTGCGCCTCCGGCGGGGCCTCGGGCTCCGGCCGGGCCGTCCCCGGCTTGTTCACTCTTCTTGGTGGGTGGTTGCGGTGGGAGCCGTGCCGTATGCCGTCGTCCAGGCAAAGCCGAGCAGACCAGCGCCGGGACCGCCAGCCTTCCGTCTGATCCTCACCCCGCGCGTGTCGTGGCGGCCCCGGCGCTGGTCCGCTCCCCGTGCGGGTGGACGACGGCATACGGCACGGCTCGGGCTACGCCAGCTAGCTGCGGCAAGGGGCGGGGCCGGCCGTGTGGGGTAATGACCGTTTTCAGCCGACTACTTGCAGGCGGATCTTTCCCGGGTCCGTGTCAGCGGTGGACCGTATGCTCCCGCGGGCAAGGGTCCGCTCCGGCCATCGGGCTATCGGTTACACGGGGTCACCGGCCGGGATCGGGTGCTTTGAGATCTAGGACGGTTAGGGTTGATATGACGCCCTACTCTCCAAGATCTCGAATCTTGTGCCGCTCACACCGTCACGGCGGTTACTCGCGGCGACAAAGCCCCGGCTGGCCCCGGCGCGGGGCCTCTGAGCTGGGGAGACACCGGAAAGCTCTGCGCCGCACGCGGTCTCAAACTCCGAACGTCGAGGGGCGGCCATAACAACCGTGAGGCGCCTAGATCGCGAAGTCGCCACCACACCCCGCTCACGCTGCGTCGACAGACGTCGGGGTGGGGCTCGGCGCAGCCGCTGGGGTTGGGGGGACCAGCGGCGGATGGGTTGGGCCGCGGGAAATGCACCCCAAGAAAACGCTCCGCTGCGCTCCACGTTTCCCCGGGGGCCCCGCGCAGCGGTCTGGACCACGACGGACGTCGCGGTAGCTCAAATCGTGGCTTTGAACGGTCCAGGGCGTATCCGCACGATCGCGGACACGCCCTGGACCCTGAGGCTCAGCTGCCGAAGAAGACTTCCGCTTCGGTGTAGCGCTCGATCGGGACCGTCTTGAGCTCGCCGGTGCCGTCCTTGAGCGGCACGCGGACGATGTCGGTGCCGCGCAAGGCCATCATCTTGCCGAAGTCGCCCTCGTGCACCGCGTCGATCGCCTGGAGGCCGAAGCGGGTGGAGAGCACGCGGTCGAAGGCGGTCGGGGTGCCGCCGCGCTGGATGTGGCCCAGCACGACCGTGCGGGCCTCCTTGCCGGTCTTCGCCTCGAGCTGCTCGGCCAGCCACTGGCCGATGCCGCCCAGCCGCACGTGCCCGAACGAGTCGAGCTCCTGGTTGTGCAGCACCATCTGGCCGTCGAGCGGCTGGGCGCCCTCGGCGACGACCACGATCGGCGCGTACTGGTGCTGGAAGCGCTTCTCGACGTACTGGGCGACCTGGTCGACGTCGAACTGGCGCTCGGGCAGCAGGATCACGTTGGCGCCACCGGCGATGCCGGCGTGCAGGGCGATCCAGCCGGCGTGGCGGCCCATCACCTCGACGACCAGCGTGCGGTGGTGGCTCTCCGCCGTGGTGTGCAGGCGGTCGATCGCCTCCATCGCGATGTTGACCGCGGTGTCGAAGCCGAACGTGTAGTCGGTCGCGTTGAGGTCGTTGTCGATGGTCTTGGGCACGCCGACGACCCTGACGCCCAGCTCGTCGAGGCGGGTGGCGACGCCGAGCGTGTCCTCACCGCCGATGGCGACGAGCGCGTCGACGCCGAGGGAGGCGAGGTTTTCCTTGATCTTCTCCACGCCACCGTCGATCTTGAACGGGTTGGTGCGGGAGGAGCCGAGAATGGTGCCGCCGCGCGGCAGGATGCCTCGCACCTCCGCGATACCCAGCGGCTTGGTCACGCCCTCCAGGGGACCCCGCCAGCCGTCCCGGAAGCCCACGAACTCGTGCCCGTAGGTGGCGACGCCCTTACGCACCACCGCTCGGATCACCGCGTTGAGACCTGGGCAGTCACCGCCGCCGGTGAGCACGCCGATACGCATGATGTCCTCAGTCCTCCTGGGGAAAATGTGAAAGAAATGGCCCGTCGGCGTCGTTGCCGGCCCGGGGCGGAGCCGTCAAACGCGCACTGTAGTCGCCCTGTCTGAACTCAAGATGGCCGGGCTAACCCATCGCCCGCCAGCGCGCCAAGTTGTGGCGGGCGTCCACCAACGCGTCGTGGCGGTCCGCTTCGGCCTCCGGCAGCGGCGGCCGGCCACGGTCGTCCCAGCGCTGCCGGAGATCCTTCGTAAACCGGGGTATCTCCCGCGGCAGCGCCGGCATCGGACCCCAGAGCTGCGCGAGGGCCACGTGGTCGTAGGCCGCGTACCAGGCCCACAGCTCCATCCGCTCGTGCTGGCGCCCCTTGATCGGCTCCAGCAGAAACGCGTAGAGGTCGTCGCGGATGCGCTCGCGCGAGCGCCAGGCGGGGTCGCCCGGCGAGGGGAGTCGGTCGAGCACGTTGCGGCGCACCCAAGGCACCGCCTTGGAGTCGTCGAACTCGGTCGAGATCGCGTAGAACTCGCGGCCGTACTCGTCGACGACACCGATCGAGACGAGGTCGACCACCTGGCCGTCCTCGATGAACTCGCAGTCGTAGAAATAGCGGTACACCATCGGGGGTCATCATGCCCTGTGCCCCGATCGGGTGTTAATGCGAGCCGGCCGGGTTAAAGCAGGCCCCCTCGCTTTAACCCGACCGACTCCTCATCCCCGCCGCCTGACCCGCCGCGGCCCCCGTAAGTTCCCCCACCTGCGACGGATCTGTGCTCTAGCCTGCACGTATCCTGAGACTCTGACTGTCACCGATGTGATCGCGGGACTGTACAGCACGCGACACGCGCGACAGCATCTGGTGTTGACAGGTCCGCCACTGGCGGTGATTGTTGTGTGTTCGACCTGTTTCTGCCGCGATGGTGGGCGAAACGGGAATGTGGTCCTTACCGGGGAGGGGTTGGACCGTGGAAGGTCGCCTGCCAGATCCTGGCGACGCACTGACAGGCGTCGAGATGTTCGCGGGTCTCGAGCCCGAGGCAAGACAGCGGGTCATCAACGCGGCGGTGCCGCGTACCTACCGCAAGGGTCAGCTTCTCTTCGTCGAGAGCGACCCCGGTGACTCGCTGATCATCCTCAAACGCGGCGCCGTCGCCGTCTTCCGCACCTCGCCCACCGGCGAGCGCGCCGTCCTCTCCGTGGTCCGTCCGCCCGACGTCATCGGCGAAGTGTCCCTTCTGGACGCATCCACCCGGTCGGCCTCGGCGGAGGCGATCGAAGACTGCACCGCACTCGCCCTGTCCCGCCAGGCGTTCATGGAGCTGGTGCACAACAATCCGCGCATCCTCGACGCCGTCATGCGTTCGCTCGGCGCACTGATCCGCCGCCTCACCGAGCAAAACGCCGACCACGTCTTCCTCGACCTGCCCGGCCGGGTCGCCAAGACCCTCGTCCGGCTGGCCGGCGAGAGCCAGGCCCCGATGATCACCATCGAGCTCAACCAGAGCCAGCTCGCCGAGATGGCCGGCGGCTCCCGCCAGAGCGTCAACCAGGCCATCGGATCGTTCGCCAGCCGCGGCTGGCTGCGCACCGAAGGACGCCGGATCGTGGTCACCGACGTGGCGGCCCTGCGCCGCCGAGCGGGCATGGCGGATCGGTAGGCCGGGTGATTCGGCCGACTGCCACCTTCCGGCGTCGGCTGGGCGCGGCGATACTCGGTCTGGTAAGGGCTCGACCACGCCCCTACCTTTCTGGAGGACGGCATCACCGCCCCATGCCCTCGGTGCGCCCGGCCAGCCGCCGCCGCTGACCGCTTCTGCGCAGGGTGCGGCGCCGAGCTCAGTCCGGCGTGCCCGCGCTGCGCGCGGCCGGTCGCGGCCGGTGCGGCGTACTGCACCGGGTGCGGGGCGGCCATCGGGCCGGTGCAGGCCACCGCGCCGCAGGAGGACCGGCGGCGGATCAGCGTGCTGTTCGTCGACCTGATCGACTTCACGCCCTATGTGGAGAGCAGCGACCCCGAGCTCGTCCGCGGCATGCAGACCGGCTTCTTCTCGGCCACCCGCCGCGTCGTGGGGCAGTACGGCGGGGTCGTCGAGAAGTACATCGGCGACGCGGTCATGGCCATCTTCGGCGCGCCGGTGGCCACCGAGAGCGACGCGCTGCGGTGCGTGCGGGCCGGGCTGGAGCTCCAGCGGGTGCTGGCCGGGTTCGCCGGCGACCTGCGCTTCCGGGTCGGCGTCGCGACCGGTGAGGCGCTCGTCGACGTGGCCGCCGCCCGTGACGGCGGGCAGGCGATCGTGGCCGGCGACGTGGTCAACACCGCCTCCCGCATGCAGGCCGTCGCACCGCCCGGCGGGGTGCTGGTGTGCGGCACCACCTACGCGCTGACCCGCGCCCGGATCCGGTACGCCGCCCGGCCCGCGGTGACGCTGCGCGGCCGCTCGGCGCCGACCGAGGTGTGGCTGGCGGAGGCACCACTGCGCGCGGCGCGCGCCGACCGGGCGCCCGATGCCACCCCGATGATCGGCCGCGAGCACGAGCTGCGGCTGCTCGACAACGCCCTCCACCGCGCGCTGCGCGACCGCGCGCCGCAGCTGGTCACCCTCTTCGGTCACGCGGGCATCGGAAAATCCCGCCTGGTACGCGAGCTGCACGCGGCCACTCCCCCGGTCGGCGCGGTGACCTGGCACGTGGGGCACTGCCCACCGTTCGGCGACGACGTGGCGTTCGCGGCGCTGGCCGACATCGTCAAGGCGGAGACCGGCATCCTCGACACCGACACCGCGCCCGCCGCCGCCCAGCGCCTCTCGCGCGCCGTCGCCGACCTTGTGCCGGCGGCCGAGGCGGGGCGGCTCGTCGACGCGCTGCGCCCGCTCGTGGGGCTCGACAGCAGCCGCATGCCGGCCGAGGAGGCCGAGTCGGCGTGGCGGCGGTTTCTCGTCGCGCTCGCCGCCCGCCGCCCCACCGTGCTCGTCTTCGAAGACCTTCACTGGGCCGGCGAGACGATGCTCCGCTTCCTGGAGCTGCTCGCCGCCTCGGCCCGCGACGTGTCGCTGATGGTGCTCTGCACCGCCCGGCCCGAGCTGCTCGACCGGGCACCCGGATGGGCCGGCACAAGCTCACTCGCGATCATGCTCCCGCCGCTGCCCGGCGCCGGGATCGCCGCCCTGTACACGCACCTGTTCGGCCGCGGGCCGGTCTCCGCCGACATGCTCGGCCCGCTCGTCGAGGTCGCCGACGGCAACCCGCTCTACGCCCACGAGTACGTCCGCATGCTGATCGAGCAGGGCGCGCTGCGGCAGTCCGGGCGCGGGTGGTCGCTCGACGCCGAACGCGAGCTGCCCATGCCCGACAGCGTCCACGGCGTGATCGCCAACCGCATCGACCTGCTCGACAGCGACGACCGTCAGGTCCTGCTGGCCGCTTCGGTGGTGGGCACGTCGTTCTGGCCCGGTGCGGTCGCCGCCGCGCTCAGCCGCCCGGCCGAGTGGGTGGAGCGCTGCCTGCGCCGGCTGGAGCAGCGCGACTTCGTGCACGAGCGGACCGTGTCCGCGATCGCCGGCCAGGCCGAGTACCGCTTTCGCCACGTGCTCGTCCGCGACGTCTGCTACCGCCGCATCCCCCGCACCGAGCGGGTCGCCCGCCACGAGCGCACCGCCGACTGGCTCGACGCGCTCTCCCGTACCCGGGACACGGATCTCGCCGAGGTCCTGGCCCACCACCGGTGGGCGGCGCACGACGTCGCCGGGCGGCTGGGCGTACGCGCCGAACGCTACGCCGCGGCCGCCCGCGAGGCCCTGCACCGCGCGGCCCGGCGCGCCTACGCACTGCACGCGCTCGACGCGGCGGCCGCGCACGCCGAGCGGGCCCTGGCGCTGCCCGGCATCCCCGGGCTCGAGCTGGAGCTGCTGGCCGCCGAGATCGCCTTCCACCGGGGCGGCTCGCTCGACGTCCCGTCGCTGACCTCGCTCGCCGAGCGCCTCTTCGCCGGCGGCGACCACGCCGGCGCGGCCCGCGCCTGGACGCTGCTCGGCCAGGCGGCCTGGGTACGCGCCGACCGGCCGGCCGCGCTCGCCAGCCTCGACCGGGCCGTCGAGCTTTTCGACGCCCTGCCGGACAGCGCGCAGAAGGCCGACGCGTACGCCGAGCTGGGCCGCCTCCACATGCTCAACTACGAGCGAGAGCCGGCGGTGCAGGCGGCGACCGCGGCGGCCGAGATGGCGTCACGCCTCGGCGCGGTGGAGGTCGCCGCCAACGCGCGCATCACCATCGCCGCCGCCCGCTACCAGGCCGGCGAACGGGCCGGGCTCGACGAGCTGCACGAGGTCACCGCATTCTGCCGCGAACGCCGGCTGCTCGCCCTCCCCCGCGCCGTGCAAAACCTCGCCTGGGCGGTACGCGAGGAGGGCGACTGGGTCGGTTCGGACACGCTGCTCGGCGGCGGCACCGACCCGGGCGTGCTCGCGACGGGCTACTCGGGCGAAGCGATGCGGGCGTACTTCGCCGGCGACTTCCCCGCGCTGCTGGCGGCGGCGGACGCGTTCCTGCACACGCCCACCGGCCAGTGGGACATGCAGGTACGCGGCGTCCGCTCCGTGCTCCGCATCCTCCGGAGCGAGCCACACACCGACGACGTCGACGAGGCACTCGACACGGCCCGGGGCAGCGGCTTCCATCGGCCGTACTGGACCGCGCTCGGCCTCGGCGCTCTCTGCCGTGCCCTGGGCGGCCGCCGGCGCGAGGCCGCCGCACTGCTCGACGAGCTGGTGGCCGCGTGGCGCCCGGTGCCCGCTTTGGCCAGCGGCGAATGGGTGGCCGCCGCCGCGAACGCGGCCGCTCTCACCGGCCCCGACGCGGCGGCCCTACTGCGCGAGGCGCTCGCCGATGTCCCGCACCGCACCCCATGGGTGGAGGCCGCGCTGCACACGATCTCACCGGGTGGCGCGGCGGGCCTCCTGGCGGCGGCCGAGATCTACGCCGGCATCCCGGACGCCACCGACCGGGTGCTGGCGCTGGCGCTCGGTGCGGGCGAGCTGCGCCGGTCGGGTGACCACACGGCCGCGGACGCCGCGCTGCAAGAGGTGCGCGCCTTCGCCCACCGCAACCAGGCGCCGGGCCTGGTGCGCCTGGCCCACGGCGCCACCCCCGACACCAACTACACCCCGATCCTCGCCTCCTGAGGGACGCGCTCGCCCGGATTTTTGGGCTACCGCGATGCCCGTCGTGGTCCATGCCGTTGCTCCCGCGGCCTCACCCTGGTTTCTTGGTCGCGGTTACCCCTTTCAAGCCTCCGGACCATCGGGATGGCTGTGACACCGAAACCACGCCCCAATCGGGCTAACGATCATGCGAGGAGCAGCTGCGAACCGCACGATGGGTTAAGGGCACCCCCTCCTGATGGGGAAGGCTGGAGAGGTGTGACCGTGACCTGCCCGACCGGCCTCACCAGCCACCGTCTGTGACGCAGCGTCAGCAGGCTCAGGCAAGAAACTTCGAGATCCAGGACAGTTAGGGTTGATATGGCACCTTAACTCTCCAAGATCTCGAATCTTGGGCCGCGCGCACGGCGACGGCGGTTACTCAGGGCGACGAAGCCCTGTTTTCGATCTCGCCGCGCCTGTTCGGTAACAGGCATAGTGGACAAACACCACCGCACCGCGGGAGCAGCGGACCAGACCATTGTCGACTTTCGGTGAGTGGCATTGGATCCGGACCACGACGGCCATAGCGGTGGCTCAAAATCGCTGTGCTCAGCGATCTCGGTCAGGCGGCCACCGGGGCGGGCGGGGGCTCGGCGCCGGTGTCGGTGGGGGGCGTGGCGGCCTTGGCCTGCTGGGTCTTGATCTTCTGGGCGTAGATGTCGACGTACTCGCGGCCGGACAGCTCCATCAGCTCGTACATGATCTCGTCGGTGATCGCGCGCTCGACGAAGCGGTCGCCGGCCATGCCCGCGTACCGGCTGAAGTCGAGCGGGCGGCCGAAGCGGATCTGCACGCGCTGGATCTTGGGGATGATCTTGCCGGGGGGCTGGATCTCGTCGGCGTTGAGCATCACCACCGGGATGACCGGGGCGCCGCTCTCCAGCGCCAGCCGCGCCACGCCGGTCTTGCCGCGGTAGAGCCGGCCGTCGGGCGAGCGGGTGCCCTCCGGGTAGATGCCGGCCAGCTTGCCCTCGCGCAGCACGCGCAGCTGGGTGTCGAGCGCGGCCTGGGCGGCGCGCCCGCCGGAGCGGTCGACCGGGATGGTGCCGGTGCCGACGAAGAACATCTTCACGAGCCAGCCCTTGATCCCCTTGCCGGTGAAATACTCGGCTTTGGCGACAAAGGTGACTTTCCGCTTGACCATCAGCGGCATGAAGATCGAGTCGGAGAACGACAGGTGGTTACTAGCGATGATGGCCGGCCCGGTGCTGGGCACGTTGTCGCGACCCTCCACCCGCGGCCGCCAGATCAACCTGAGCCATGGCCCCAGCAGGATGTACTTGAGCAACCAGTACAGCACAGGCGTCCTTCCCGCAGAGCTCCGCGCACGGAGCCGTCGGGATGAGCCTACGAAGCGGGTACGCCGCGCCACAACGCACTCCCCGAACCAGTCCTCGCCGTGTCACGATTCAGTGCACGGCCCGCACACCCGCGTGCGGGTCGTCGAGCCGAGCCGACCGGGCGCCACGAGCGCCAGCGAGGAGTGTGTGCGGTGTCAGCGGGTGGTGCCCGGCGGGGGCGGCGGGACAATGGGCTCGACGCGACCGAGTACGCCGTGGCCGGCGATGTCGACCCCCGGGTCGGCGAGCACCTCCTCGACGTGCTGGCCGCGGGAGGCATCGCGGCCTACCTCCAGCCCTCCGCCGATCTCAACCCCGTGACCCGCACGACCACCATCCCGCCGCGACCCACCGACCGCCTCTACGTCGACCGCGCCCACCTCGAGGTCGCCCGCGACCACTTGGCCAAGCTGGCCGAGCCGCCGCAGCCCGAGCCGCGCGAGATCGACGTCGACGTCGACGCGGAGTGGCAGCGGATCGTGGCCGGCTTCCACGACGAGGCGGCCGAGCCGACGCCGCCGTGGCCCCCCGCCGAAGAGGCGCGCCGGGGCGACCCCGACAAGCCGCTCACCGACGCCACCCGGGTCAGCGGGGTGACACTCGGCCGCCGCCACGAGGAGCCGTCCCTTCTGGACGGTCTCGACACGTTCGGCGCCGACCTGCCCGACGACGAAGACGACGAGGAGGGATACACCCCGCCTCCGCCGCCGCCCTTCCCCCGCATCTCGAAGTTCGCGGTCCTCGGCGTTCTCGCGATCATTGGCGGGTTCGCGCTCTTCCTCTTCCCCGAGCTGCTCCCGACCGACCGCGGCATCACGACGCTGATCGGGTTCACCGCGATCCTCGCCGGCTTCGTCACGCTGATCTGGCGCCTGCGCTCCGGCGACGAGGAAGACGACGACCCCGACGACGGAGCGGTCGTCTGACGCGTCGAGCACGATAAATTCGTCTGCCGGCGTATCCGCTACGTAACGCTTGTGTAACTTCGCGTCAGTAGGAATACTCCTAACACGCCAATTCCCCCGACCAAGGCGCACGGTTTTCGATGCCCTCTTCCGATCACCGTCCGCCGAAACGAGGTGCCGAATGCGGCAGACTTCCCTCGTGGTGGTGGCCAACCGCCTGCCCGTCGACGACACGGTCGCGCCCGATGGCGCCTGTGAGTGGCGACGTAGCCCAGGCGGCCTGGTCAGCGCCCTACACCCGATCCTCCACCACACACCCGCGACATGGATCGGCTGGGCCGGTGGCACCGGCGAGGCACCCAGCCTGCCCGACGTCGACGGGGTGCGCATGCACACGGTGGCCCTCACCGCCGAGGACGTGCGCGACCACTACGAAGGCTTCGCCAACGCCACCCTCTGGCCGCTATACCACGACGCGGTCGAGCAGCCCGTCTACCACCGCCGCTGGTGGGAGTCGTACCAGCGGGTCAACCAGCGCTTCGCCGAGGCGGCCGCGGAGGTCGCCGAGCCCGGCGCGGTCGTCTGGGTGCAGGATTACCACCTCCAGCTGGTGCCCGGCATGCTCCGCGAGCTCCGCCCCGACCTGCTGATCGGCTTCTTCCTGCACGTGCCGTTTCCGCCGCCGGAGCTGTTCATGCAGCTCCCCCGCCGGGCCGAGCTGCTGCTCGGCATGCTCGGCGCCGACCTGGTCGGCTTCCAGCGGGCCCAGGCCGCGCACAACTTCGCCCAGCTCTGCGCCAAGGTGCTCAACGTGCCGGCCACCGACCGCCGTATCGCGGTCGAAGACCGGGTGGTGCGCATCGGCGCGTTCCCGGTCTCGATCGACATGGCGGAGATGGAGCAGCTGGCCGCCCGCCCCGACGTTGTCGCGCGGGCGAAGCAGTTCCGCGCCGACCTCGGCGAGCCGCAGCACATGATCCTCAGCGTCGACCGCATGGACTACACCAAGGGCATCGAGCACCGGCTCAAGGCATACAGCGAGCTGATCGCCGACGGCCACATCAAGGTCCGCGACACGGTGATGGTGCAGGTCGTCGTGCCCAGCCGCGAACGGGTCGAGCGATACCAGGTGCTCCGCGACCGGGTCGAGCACAAGGTCGGCCGCATCAACGGCGAGTTCGGGCGCGTCGGCGAGCCGGCGATCCACTACCTCAACCAGCCGTTCGACCGGGCCGAGCTGGCCGCGCTCTACCGGGCCGCCGACATCATGGTCGTCACCCCGCTCCGCGACGGCATGAACCTCGTGGCCAAGGAGTACGTCGCCGCCCGCGTCGACAACACCGGCGCGCTGGTGCTGAGCGAGTTCGCCGGGGCGGCGGCCGAGCTGACGCAGGCGTATCTGGTCAACCCGCACGACCTCGACGGCCTGAAGCTGACGCTCATGCACGCGAAGGAGGCCGCGGCCAGCGACGTGAGCGCCCGGATGGGCGCGATGCGTGAACACCTGCGCGGCCACGACATCCAGGCGTGGGCCCGCACCTACCTGACGGCGTTGGACCACACCGGCTCGCTCGTGGCCCGCCTAGGAGCTTCTTGACCTTTATCTGGGCTACCGCGATGTCCGTCGTGGTCGCCGTCCGTCGCTCCCGCGGCCTCACCCATCTGCCGTTGGTCGCGGTCACCCCTTTCAAGCCTCCGGACCATCCGAAGAGGAAGTGAGCGTGACCAAGCGCGCAGGGTGAGGCCGCGGGAGCAGCGGTCTGGACCACGACGGACGTCGCGGTAGCTCAAATCCTTTTAGGAACCGCCCTTTTCCAGCCAGTCGAGGATGGCGTCGATCGGCTCGCGCCAGCGGGCGTCGAGCATCAGGTCGTGGCCCATGCCGGGGAACAGCAGGGGTGCGCCGCCGTAGCGCCGGGCCGCGCGGGTCAGTGCCGACGCGGGCACCACGCGGTCGTCGGGGCTGCCCACCACCAGCACAGGCGGGTCGCCGACCGGGGGCTCGGGTGCGCGGTGGAGCAGCAGCTGCCACTGCGCGCGGGCGGAGGCGCGGCCGAGCCGGTCGGTGTATCCGCGGGCCACCGTGTCTGGCACCTCGCGGCTGAAGAGCTGGCGGCGGCTCAGCCGGAGCCGGCCCCCGAAGATCGCCGGAAGCGTGCCCGCGGGGTTTCTTCGCAGCGCCGCGCCGAACGTCGCCCAACCGCCCAGCACCGGCGCCGCGAGCACCGCGGCCCGCGCCGGGTAGCGCGCCAGCGCGCGCTGCACCACCAGGGCGCCGGCACCCTGCCCCACCAGCACCGCCTGCCGTGGCAGGGCCGCCGCGGCCTGGACGACGTCATGCGTGTACGCCCGGAGGGTGGCCCTCGGTGTGTCGCCGCTGCCGCCGTGGCCCCGCGGGCTGACCGCGTGTGCGGGGAAGCCGCGGCCGGCGGCGTGCTCGAGCCAGAACTCGGCGAACGCCCACGCGCCGTGGCCGAAGCCCGGCACGAACAGGACCGGCGGCTTGCCCTCGTCGAGCTCCGGGGTGGCGCTGAGCACCTCTCGCCGCACGGGCGCGATCGGCTTGGCCCAGTCTTCGAAGCGGATGAGCCTCATGCGCGCGCTCCCGCCAGGCTGTCGATCATCTTCTGGAGCGCCCGCAGGTAGTCGACGTGGCTCACCTCGAACCAGTGGCGCGGCGTGTCCCGCACCTTCGCGCGGGTCCAGCGGCGGTCGGGCTGCTTGGCCACCGCGCCGGCCCAGAACTCGCCGGCCCGCTGGGGCGCGGCCTCGCGCAGGCGCAGCCAGCGCGCGATCGCCACGGTCTGCCAGTGAACGAGCGGCAGGATGCCCGAGTCGGACTCCAGCAGCCCGGCGACCGCCAGCGTGGGGTGGCGCCGCGAGAACGCGTGCAGGTGCAGCCGCGGCCGCCCCTCCGCCGTGGCGGCCAGTGCCTCCGGGGCCAGGAACTCGAAGCGCGGCCGGTATCCGGTCGCCGCGACCACCAGGTCGGGCTCCACCTCGGTGCCGTCGGCCAGCTCGACGCTGTACTGCCGGAAGCGGGCGATGTCGGGCACCGGCACGATGCCGCCGTGGCCCACCTGGTAGATCAGCTGACTATTGACGATCGGGTGGGTCTCGAAGACCTTGTGGTCGGGCCGCCGCATGCCGAAGCGCCGCGGGTCGCCCACCGTCAGCCGGAGCGTGCGCTGGAGCAGCCACTGCCGCAGGCGCAGCGGGAGGCGCAGCCGCAGCACCGCGTCGTGAAACTGGTCGGCGGGGCGGCCGAGGACGTACTTCGGCGCGTACCAGTAGCCGCGACGCGTCGAGTGCCAGCAGCGGGACGCCTGCTGCGCCGCCTCGACCGCGATGTCGCATCCCGTATTGCCACCGCCGATCACCAGCACCCGCTTGCCGCGCAGCTCGGCCGGATCCTTGTACGCCGACGAGTGGATGACCCGGCCCTTGAAGTCGTCGAGCCCCTCGTAGGCCGGGAGGCTGGGCGACCAGTTGTGACCGTTGGCGACGACGACGGCGGCGTAGCGGTGGGTGCGCTCCGCGCCGTAGCCACCGGTGCTGCGCGTGGTCACATCCCACCGCATGCCGTCGGCCGGCTCCACCTTGACCACCTCGGTGCCGAACCAGATGTGCGGGCGCAGGTCGAAGTGGTCCGCGTAGCGCTCCAGGTAGGACAGCACCTGGCTGTGGTGCGGGTAGTCGGGCCAGTCGTCCGGCATCGGAAAGTCGGGGTACTGCGTGAAGGGTTTGGACGAGATCAGATGGGCGCTGCCGTAGACCGGACTGCGGTCGTGGCGCCAATTCCACCCCCCGCCGACACCGGTCTCGCGCTCGTAGCAGTCGACGCCGAACCCGTGCTCTCTCAGGTTTTTGACGGCGACGAGCCCGCTCGGCCCGGCGCCCACGACGCAGACTGTCTCGCCCCGGTCGTAAACCGGGCGTCCGTCACGCCAAAGGGTCGCGCTGTCATGATCGGTGGAGGTGGTCACCGAGTGTCTCCTAAAATCGCGGCTGCGAAATCCTCTCGACTGGCCGCACCCTTTGTCCACCCCCGGGAGGAGTGTTTCAGCGTTTATGCCACGCTCTTATCCCTCACTGGTGTTTCCGCCGCCACGCGCCGGGGCGGGACGGAGGAGGTTGCGCAGGAGGATGACGGTCACGGCCATCAGGGCGATGTACAGCGGGACGCCCGCGCCCAGCTGCTGCGCCATCGCGGCCAACGGCGGGTAGTCGGCGGCCGGTGGCAGCGGGGACGACGGGTCGCCCAATGCCTGGGTGACCCGGTCGGCGACCCAGGTGCCGCGGCCGACGATCATGTCGTGTGCGATCGGGCCGGGCGTGGTCACCAGGGCGAAGGCCGTGCCGGCCACGGTCGCGTACAGCCAGGGGATCACGTGTCTGGACGCCGGTGCCACCGCTCGGGCGACCCACACCGCGAACGGCATGATGAGCGCCAGCGCGGGCGTGAGCGCCACGAAGGCGAACGACGAGTCGAGCAGCCAGTGCACCACCCAGCTGATCGCGGGCCCGCCTTCGTCGAGGTAGATCGCGTGAAACCAGAACATGGCCAGGCCGCCGACGTAACACATCGTCAGCGCGGTCACCAGCAGCGCTAGTCGGGATGCGGGGTCGCGGTAGAAGTCGGCGTAGGCACGGACGGATGGCGGCGGGGCCGCGTGGGCCGGGCTGAGGACGGCGCGGAACGAGGGGGACACGACGACACTCCATAGATGGATGTATATATCTCTATGGTTAGTGTCCGCCGGAATGCCGTGAAAACAGCTCCCCCCAAGGGATTCACGTGAACGAGAGGTGAGCCACCACGGGGAAGTGGTCGCTGGCGCGGAGCGCCTCGGGGGTGTCGACGACGTCGTATCCGAGCACCGTCACGCGCGGATCCACGAAGAGAGCGTCGATGCGCTCGCGCGGGTTGGCACAGGAGAACGTGGGCCGCTGGAGGTCGCCCGCCGCATCCGTCATCCCCTCCGCCAGGATCCGCCATGCCTCACCAGAAGTCGACTCGTTCAAATCAACGCCGAGGATCACCGGCAGGTCTACTTTGGACATCTCGGCCCGGACCGCGGAGGCCTGCGCCGGACGCTCGTCCGCATACTTGGACAGGTGTGAGCCGGCGATCACAAATCGCGCCGGACCCACCGAGCACTCCGCGAACGCCGCGCCCCGCATGTGCCGCCCCGCCGTGTGCGGCAGGCGGATGGACCACGCGTCGTGCACGCGCACCCGGAGGCTCGTCAGCACGAGGTTGCCCAGCGACGGCAGCCCGCCCGAGGCGACGAGCATGCCGAACGACCGGGCCAGCGCCGCGCCCTTGCTACGCCAGCGGAACCGGCGCGGTCCCTCCTGGACGATCAGCACGTCCGGCGCGATGTCCTTGACCACCGCGGCGAGCGCGTCCTGGTCGTCCTTCTGGCTGTGCACGTTGTACGTCAGCACCCGCAGATCCACAGCGTCTCCTGGTCGCTCGCTCACCACCGTCGTGGGCGAGGCCCGTCCGCGCCCGCTCACTCACGGACCGAAACCTAACGCCGGCGGGCGAGGTCTCCCGCACCGACCACGCCGGCCGTGTTGCCCATCTCGGCGGCCCTCAGCTCGGCCACCGCCGCCCTGTTGCGCTGCGCCAGGGAGTCCACATAGGACCGACGGGTGGGGCCGAGCAGGAGGTCGCCCGCCTCCACGACACCGCCACCCACCACGAGCATCTGCGGGTCCAGGATCTGCACCATGTCGGCGAGCGCGATGCCCAGCCAGTGGCCGATCTGCGCGAACGCCTGCCGCGACACCGGATCTCCGTCCATCGCCGCCGCGGTGACCATCGGGCCGGCGATCGCCTCCGCGTCGCCCTCGGCGAGCTCCAGGAGGGCGGCGGCGTTGCCCGGATCCTGGCGGGCGCCGGCGCGGGCGAAGCGGACCAGCGCGTTGCCGCTCGCGTACTGCTCCAGGCAGCCGTGGCGGCCGCACCCGCACAGGTGGCCCTCGGGCACCGAGAGCACGTGGCCCAGCTCGGCCGCGATGCCGTGGGTGCCGCGGACCAGGTCACCGCCGAGCACGAGCGCGCCGCCCACGCCGGTGCCGATCGTGAACATGACCATCGAGTCTTCGGCCTGCCGGGCCGCGCCGAAGCGGAACTCGGCCCAGGCGGCGGCGTTGGCGTCGTTTTCGACGATGACCGGTAGCCCGGTGGCGGCCGTGACGTACTCGCGGAGCGGCTCGTCGCGCCACGCGATGTTGGGGGCGAAGAGCACGTTGGAGCGGGTGGCGTCGATCCAGCCGGCGGCGCCGATGCCGACCGCCTCGATCTCGCGCCCCGCCGCCAGCTCGGTGACCGCCTCGATGATCACGTCGCGGGTCTTGGCCACGTCTTCCGCGGGCGTGTCGCGACGCGTGTGCGCCAGCACGGCACCGGCCGGATCGACGACTCCGGCGGCCACCTTCGTGCCGCCGACGTCAACACCGATGGTCAGCGTCACGCCGATGTCCCCTCTGAAATCCTTACTCCGACGCTGGATCATGACTGGCCCGCGTGGCGGCCCGCCAGACATCCTCCCCATCGTCTCGCGTACCGGAATCCGGCGTGGCGGCTTCGTCACGCTCGGCAGGCGTGGACAGGGACCGCAGCAGGCTCGCCACCCCCGCCGCGAAGTCACCCGCCCCGGTCGCCACCCGCTCCGCGAACTGGGGGTTGGGGTCGCGCATCGCGGCGATCACCCGGCACAGCGGGCACACGCAACACTCGGCGGAGCCGGTCGAGACCGGGCCGGCGGGCGCGCCGAAGAGGGACCCGGACGAGACCGTGGCCAGCACGGTGGCCACCAGGCGCTCGGCCTCCTCGCGGGCGGAGATGGGATCGGTCGGGTTCATGAGGAGGCTCCCTCGGCCCGGCGCTTGAGCTGCTTCAGCGCGGTATCCATGATCATTTTCTCGGCCTTGCGGCGGAACATTCCCAGCATGCCCACCGACAGCTCCACCTCCAAGGTGTAGGTGACGGTGGTCGTGCCGTCGCCGTTGTCGGCGATGTCGTACGACCCGTTCTGGGTCTTCTGCATCTTGGACGGCTCGACGAGATGCCACTCGATCCGGGAGATGTCCTCGGCGTACTCGTATGCGAGTGTGTACTCGTCCGCGATCACACCGGCGTCGAGGGTGAAGCGCACCTGGCTCGCGTAGCCGTCCTCGTACTCCTCGAGGACCTCGACCTTCTTCATCGCGTCGGTCCACTCGGGGTAGCGGGCGAAGTCGCAGATGACCTCCGCGACCCGCTCGGGGGGCGCGGCGACGACGATCGACTGGGTGGAGGAGTCCGCCATGCCCGGGAGGTTACCCCGTGCGAGCGGAGAGGCCCTGTTCCCGGGTAGGTTGCGGATAGTTTTCCGTGAGGAGTGCCGTGCGCGAGTTCGCCGTACCGCCGGTGGTGACCATCGGCGACACCGCCAACCTGACCGACCCCGTGTGGGACAACGCCGAGACCGCCCCGGACACGGTGCAGTTCTCCCGGCACACGTCCGGCGGGTGGGTCGACGTCACCTGCGCCCAGTTCCGGGACGAAGTGGTGGCCTTGGCCCGGGGCCTCGTCGCGGCGGGCGTCGAGCCGGGCGACCGGGTGGCCCTGATGAGCAAGACCCGATACGAGTGGACGCTCATCGACTACGCGATCTGGTCCGCCGGCGGCGTGACGGTGCCGATCTACGAGACCTCCAGCGCCGAGCAGGTGGCCTGGATCCTCTCCGACTCGGGCGCCACCGCGTGCTTCGTGGAGACCAACGCCCACGCCCTGGCCGTGGCGGGCGTGCGCGAGGAGGTGCCCGCGCTCGACAAGGTGTGGCAGATCGAGACCGGCGACCTGGAGGCGCTGACCGAGCGGGGCGCGGCCGTCGACCCCGCCGAGGTCGACCGGCGCCGCGCCGCGGTCAGCGCTGCCGACGTGGCCACCATCATCTACACCAGTGGCACCACCGGTCGCCCCAAGGGCTGCGTGCTCACCCACCGCAATATCTACTCCGACATCGAAAACGCCATCCCGGGGCTGCACCACCTCTTCCGCCCGGAGGCCTCGACACTGCTCTTCCTGCCGCTGGCACACTCGTTCGCCCGGCTGATCCAGGTCGGCGTGGTCACCGCGCGCGCCCGGATGGGGCACACCGCGGACGTGAAAAACCTGGCGGCCGACCTCCAGTCGTTCCGGCCGACGTTTGTGCTCTCGGTGCCGCGCGTCTTCGAGAAGGTCTACAACACCGCCAAGCAGCGGGCACACGGCGACGGCAAGGGCAAGATCTTCGACCGGGCCGAGGCGGTCGCGATCGCGTACAGCGAGGCCAAGGACAAGCCCGGCGGGCCAGGACTCGGCCTCAAGCTCCAGCACGCGCTCTTCGACCGCCTCGTGTACGGCAAGCTCCGCGCGGCCCTCGGCGGCCAGTGCGCCGACGCGATCTCCGGAGGAGCGCCGCTGGGCGCGAGGCTCGCGCACTTCTTCCGCGGCGTCGGGGTGACGGTCTACGAGGGGTACGGGCTGACCGAGACCTCACCCGCCGTCGCCGTCAACCTCGAGAAGGCGATCCGCATCGGCACGGTCGGCCGCCCGCTGCCCGGTGTGACCATCCGCATCGCCGACGACGGCGAGATCCTCATCAAGGGCGACATCGTCTTCGAGCGGTACTGGAACAACGAGGACGCCACGGCCGAGGTGCTCGACGCCGACGGCTGGTTCCACAGCGGCGACCTGGGCGAGCTCGACGGCGACGGCTACCTCGCGATCACCGGCCGCAAGAAGGAGATCATCGTGACCGCCGGCGGCAAGAACGTCGCCCCGGCGCTGCTCGAAGACCGGCTGCGGGCGCACCCGCTGGTCAGCCAGACGGTGGTGGTCGGCGACCGGCAGCCGTTCATCGCCGCGCTCGTCACGATCGACGAGGAGGCCTGGCCGAAGTGGCTCGCCACGGCGGGCTACCCGGAGACCGACACGGTCGCCGACCACCGCGAGGACGAAAAGCTGCGCGCCGAGATCCAGGCGGCGGTCGACGAGGCCAACAAGGCGGTCTCGCACGCCGAGGCGATCAAGGTGTTCCGCATCCTCCCGCGCGACTTCGCAGAAGCCACCGGTGAGCTCACCCCGTCGCTGAAGGTCAAGCGGGGTGTGGTGCACAAGACGTACGCCGACGAGATCGCCGCGATCTACGGAGGCTGAGTTGCTCCCGTCCCCCACCGCGGCCCGGCCGCGCACGCGCCCGCACGGGCAGCCGAAGCCACATCCGCTGGCGGTGGCGGCCCGGCTCGTCGTGCTCGCGCTCGTCGCGGTGCTTACGCTGATCACCACGCACGAGGTACCGCAGCTGCGGTGGATCGGGCTGCTGGCCGTCGCGGCGATTCCGGGCGTGCTCGCCCCCCGCCATGTGGTACTCGGGCCGCTCGGCCGCTTCGCCGAGGTGATCATCGTGGGGCTGGCCGCCGGCAAGGTGGCCGCCGAGGCGCAAAACCAGGGGATGCTCGGCTCCGGGCTGGGCGCCGAGGCGATGCTGCCGTACCTTGCGGTCCCGCTGACCGTCGCCACCCTCTACCGCCGCACCCGCGAGGCCCTCGCACTGCTCGGTGTGGCGGCGGCGACGCTGGCCTTCGGCGGCGTGGTCACCGAGGCCAACGGCGAGCGCCTGATCACCGACGCCGGCTACCTGCTGGCCTCCGCGCAGTGGCTCATCCTCGCCGCGGTGGGCATCACCGCCGCCGGCACGCTCCAGCGGGTGCTCCAGGCGCGCGGGGAGAGCCGGCCGCCGCAGCCGTACGCCGAGGCGACCCGCCTGCTCACCCAGCTGCGCAGCGTCGCCCGCCAGCTGCCCGGCGCCACGCTCGACCCGGGCGGCATCGCCGAGCACCTGCTCGACGAGCTGCGCACGATCACCCGCGCCGACCGGGCGGCCGTGCTGACCGCGAGCGGGGGCGGGCGCCTGGTGGTGCTCGCACAGACCGGTGTCGACCGGGTCGACTGGGAGACGACGCTCGACGCGGACTCGGCGATCGCCGACGCGTGGGCGAGCCAGCAGCCGCAGACCGCTCACCGGTCGCAGGCGCGGTCGCACCGCAAAGG
This sequence comes from Phytohabitans sp. LJ34, assembly GCF_052068095.1. NCBI lineage: Bacteria > Bacillati > Actinomycetota > Actinomycetes > Micromonosporales > Micromonosporaceae > Phytohabitans > Phytohabitans sp. LJ34. The sequence continues at coordinate 19,752 of NZ_JBQHDG010000021.1, forward strand.
CGACGTTTCGGCCCTCGTGGTGCCCCTTGTGGCTGGCGTCCGCACTGTCGGATTAGTGACTCTCGAGGCAGATATCACCAGCGCGTACCCCTCTTCGGTCGTAGATAGGGTGACCGCCGTGACGGGCCCCGCGGCGCTCCGCCTGGAGGCCGCGCTGCTCTTCGACGAGGTCCGTTCGCTCGCCACCAACGAGGAGCGGCAGCGCCTCGCGCGGGAGATCCACGACGGCGTGGCGCAGGAGTTGGTGATGGTCGGCTACGGCATCGACAACGCCCTCGCGCTCCTCCCGGAAGACGCCAAGGAGAGCGGCGAAGAGCTCCGCTCGCTGCGTGGCGAGGTCACCCGCGTCATCACTGAGCTGCGGCTCAGCCTCTTCGAGCTGCGCAGCGAGGTCGACCGGCAGGGCGGTCTGGCGGCCGCGATCTCCGAGTACGCGCGGCAGGTCGGCGCCTCCGCGGGGCTGCGCGTGCACTACACCCTGGACGAGTCGACCGCCCGGCTGCCGGCCGCCACCGAGGCCGAGTTGCTCCGCATCGCCCAGGAGGCGATCACCAACGCGCGCAAGCACGCGGGCGCGTCCAACCTCTGGGTCACCTGTGCCGTCGATCCCCCGTACGCCCAAATTGAAGTGTCGGATGACGGTCAGGGCATCGCTGACCAGCGGCCGGACGGGAGGTACGGTCTTGCGATCATGGCTGAGAGGGCGGAACGTATCCGTGGCCGGCTAGAGATCAGGCCACGCCACCCGAGCGGCACAACTGTCGCTGTCGTACTGGGAAGCTCGCCCCGGCGCGATAGCGTGCGCGATAGCGTAAATGCACCAGAAGGGGAGTAAGCCCAGCATGACCACCAGCCCCACACCACCGCCGACAACGCGTACGAAGGTTCTCCTCGTCGACGACCACGACCTGATCCGCAAGGGTCTTCGGCACGCCTTCGAGCGCGACCGCCAGTTCGAGGTCGTCGGTGAGGCGGCCACGGCCGCCGAGGGGGTCCGCCAGGCCGGCGCGCTTCAGCCCGATGTCGTGATCATGGATCTGCGCCTCCCCGACGGCAGCGGGTTGGAGGCCACCCGCGCGCTGCGCAAGTCGAGCAACACGATGGGCATCGTGGTGCTGACCATGTACGCCGGCGACGACCAGCTCTTCGGGGCGCTGGAGGCGGGCGCGAGTGCGTTCGTGCCGAAGACCGCCCCGGCCGACGAGGTCGTGGCGGCCGCCCGGCACGCGGCCTCCTCCCCCAGCGCGTTCACCGCGGCCGACCTGGCCGAGGCGATGAAGCGCCGGCTCGCCCCGTCCGGCCCGCAGCTGTCGCCCCGCGAGGGCCAGGTGCTCCGCCTGCTGGCCGACGGCATGAGCGTGGCCGGCATCGCCAAGCAGCTGTTCGTCAGCGAGTCGACGGCGAAGACCCACATCTCCAAGCTGTACGAGAAGCTCGGCGCGGCCAACCGCGCCCAGGCCCTCATGACGGCGCTGCGGCTCGGCCTTCTCGAAGCGCCCGACGCACCGAAGTTCTAGGGCGCGGGGACCCGGGCGGCCAGCGGCCGCCCGGTCAGGCGCCGGATCGCGAGGAAGACCTCGCACCCCAGGCACAGGCCGAAGACCGCGTTCAGGAAGGCCGCGACAAGCGCGAACCCGGCCATCACCAGGCCCAGCGCGGCCACGCCGGAGAGGTAGCCCACGGCCGCCACCGCCATGAACGCGAGGCCGACCACCTGGGCGAAGCGCACCGGTGCGGCCGGCTCCAGCTCGGCCGGGCGGCCCAGCCGGGGCGCGACAAGCGCGCGGTAGACCAGCCCGTACGGGCCGCGGCGGGGGTCGATGGCGGTGACGGCGAAGACCGCCGCCTGGACGAGGGCGAGCCATCCTGAGCCGGTGATCAGGACGGCGACGATGACGGCGGCGGTCAGCGCCGCGGCGAAGCGCGGCCCGCGCGGGTCGAGCAGCATGGAGAGCCTCCGGGAGAACGACGGGACGGACTAGGAAGTCGGTCCCGTACAGAGGCTCGCCGCGAGCCGCCCGTGGTCGACGGCGCGGCGGCGGGTGAGCAGCGGGCGCGTCATGCCGCCGGCTCCAGCAGCGGGGCGACGGCCGCGATGACCTGGCCCTTGGCGGGCACGCCGGAGGCCCGCTGGACCACCTGGCCACTCCGGTCGACGATCAGCACCGTCGGGGTGCGCCAGATGCCGAGCTCCCGGACCGCGTCCAGGTGGCTCTCGGCGTCGACCTCCACGTGCCGTACCCCATCGAGGGTCTTGGCCACGTCGGCGCAGATCCGCCGGACGGCGCGGCATGGCGCGCAGAAGGCGGACGAGAACTGGAGCAGCGTGGCCGGCGCCCCGGGCTCGACGCCCAGGGTGGTGAGGACCGCCGGCGGAGCCGCGGACGCCGCCCGGAGGCGACCATCGCGGCGGCGGCGCCACAGCCCGAACGCGGTCGCGGCGGCCAGCGCCACCACGGCCACGACGAGCCCGGTCCATGCCGTACGGTCCACGTCCACCACCGTGACACGTCACCGGCCGGAATGACCATGACGTCCCGCCGGCTGGGCGAACCTCACACCGGCCCGTTCGGGCGTAGTCTGCCCGTACGGGGCGGGGTATGGCGGGCGGTCTGGAAGGTAGGACACTCTCCGGGCACAATGGCGGCGACCACCCAAGCGCGCCTTTTAAGCCCCGGACAGGACAGAGGGGACGGTATGCGACGTCCGGACTGGGCACCAGCGACGATCGACATCGATCGGCCCAGCGCAGCCCGCATGTACGACTACTTCCTCGGTGGGTCGCACAACTTCGCCGTCGACCGCGAGGCCGCCCAGGCGATGATCGCGGCCGTCCCCGAGACACCGCTGATCGCCCAGGCCAATCGGGCGTTCCTGCGGCGGTCGGTGCGCTTCCTGGTGGAGGCGGGCATCCGGCAGTTTCTCGACATCGGCTCCGGCATCCCCACCGTGGGCAACGTGCACGAGATCGCCCAGTCGGTGGCGCCCGAGTCCACCGTGGCGTACGTCGACATCGACCCGGTCGCGGTCGGCCACAGCCGCGAGATCCTCGACGGCAACGAGCGGGCGGTGGCCATCCAGGCCGACATCCGCGACCCCGACCGGATCCTCGACCACCCGGACGTGCTCAAGCTGATCGACTTCGGGCAGCCGGTGGCGCTGATGATCGTGGCGGTGCTGCATTTCGTCCGCGACGAAGACCGGCCCGCCGAGATCGTCGCGCGCCTCCGGTCGGCCCTGGCCCCCGGCAGCTACCTGGCGCTCTCCCAGGCCTCCGGCGAGGGGCGCACCCCGGCCGAGTGGCGCGAGGCGGACGCCGTCTACCAGCGCACCGACCGACCGCTGCACAATCGGGGACGCGACGAAATCGCCCGCCTCTTCGACGGCTTCGACCTGGTCGAGCCGGGCGTGGTGTGGGTGCCCGAGTGGCGGCCCGACTCGCCGCACGGGGTCGAGGAGGCCGAGCGCTCCGTCTACATCGGCGGCGTGGGTCGGCTCGGGTGATCCGCGACCCGGACGCGATGCGATACCCGGTGGCCTCCCCCGGGTACGGTCCCGGGCTCGCCATCTTCGCCCGCGCCTGGGCCAAAGCCGTCACCGGCACCAGCTACCTGCCGGTGACGCCGGCTCAGCTGGAGGAGTACCTGGAAGGGCTCACGCTCCGCCTCGTCGAGGCGCTCTACGCCGAGCCGTTCAGCCTCCGCAGCGGATACCAGATCGGCGCCGACCTGGTCGCCGCGCACATCGCCTCGGCCGAGGGCCTGGGCCGCACGATCGAGGTCATCGAGCTGCGCCTCCTGCGCGACCTCGGCGTTTCCCCCACCTCCCCGTCCGCCGATCCTGGTTCCGGCGACGACCTGCGCGACCGGATGGCGCGGCTGCTCGGCACCGTCGCGATCGGATACGCCCGGGCACTGCGCGACCGCACGCTCGACGAGCAGGAGTCGATCCGCCGGGCCGCGATGGTCGCCCGCGAGCAGGCCGAGCAGGCGCTGCGCGAGAGCGAGGCCCGCTTCCGCCACCAGGCCACCCACGACCCGCTCACCAACCTGCCCAACCGCGCGCTGTTCACCGAGCGGCTCGCGGCCGCCTTCGCGCGCGACGGCGGTTCCACCCGCCGGCTCGGCGTCTGCTTCGTCGACCTCGACGGCTTCAAGATGGTCAACGACACGCTCGGCCACCACGCCGGCGACCTGCTGCTGACGTCGGTGGCCGACAAGCTGCGCCGCGGCGCCGGCGAGCACCTCGTGGCCCGGATGGGCGGCGACGAGTTCGTGATCCTGGTCGAAGACACCACCTGCACCGACGACGTGCTCAAGGTGGCCGACGCCGCGCTGGCCGCGATCAGCGAGCCGTCCACCGTGGACGGCCAGGAGCTGCGCGTCTCGGCCAGCATCGGCATCGTCGAGCGCCCGGTCGCCGGCACCACCCCCAGCGAGGTGATGCGCGCCGCCGACATCACCCTCCACTGGGCCAAGACCTCCGGCAAGAGTCGGTGGGCGCTCTTCGACCCGGAGCGCAACGAGCGCGAGCTCACCCGATACGCGCTCTCGTCCGCCATGCCCACCGCGCTAGAACGGGGCGAGTTCTGCCTCGACTACCAGCCGCTCGTCGCACTCGACGACGGACGGCTGCTCGGCCTGGAGGCGCTGGTCCGGTGGCGCCACCCGCAGCTTGGCGTGCTGCGGCCCGACAAGTTCATCGGGCTGGCCGAGGAGACCGGCCTCATCGTGCGGCTGGGCGGCTGGGTGCTCGCCGAGGCGTGCCGGCAGGCCCGCCACTGGGTCGACCTCAGCCCGAAGGCGCCCTTCGTCAGCGTCAACCTGGCCGTCCGCCAGGTGCGCGGCCCCGGCCTGGTCAAGCAGGTCACCAGCCTGCTCCGCGAGCACGACCTGCCACCCGGCCGGCTCCAGCTGGAGATCACCGAAAGCGCGATGATGAACGGCGCCGACGAGTCCGTCGACAGCCTCCGGTCACTGGCCGACCTGGGCGTGCGGATCGCGATCGACGACTTCGGCACCGGCTACTCCAACCTGTCGTACCTGCGCACCCTCCCGGTCTGCGAGCTCAAGGTGGCCGGGTCCTTTGTGGAGGGCCTGCGCGCCCCCGCCGCCGAGCCCGCCAGCCTCACCGACGAGCGCATCCTGGCGACGCTCGTCTCGCTGGCACACACCCTCGACCTGACGGTCACGGCGGAGGGCGTCGAGACAGCGGCGCAGGCCGACCGGCTCCGCGCCATCGGCTGCGACGCCGCCCAGGGCTGGCACTTCGGCCTTCCGATGCCACCGTCCCACGTCGACGCCCTGCTCTAGAGACCTTCGGGGTCGGGGTGGCTTCGACCCCTGAATCCCTTATTTAGACAGAGATTTGAGCTACCGCGACGTGCGTCGTGGTAGCCCGAAATGTCTTGGAAACTGGCGTGTGAACGCGATACTCGGTGGCTCGGCTTGGCCGCGTGACGTACCAAGAAGGGTATGGATGCGGGCGACGACGAGCTCAAAGTCCCGTACTGGCTGACCGCCACCGCCGAGGCGGCGAATGCCACCTTCTGGCGAATGCTGCGGCGGCTGCCGCACCTGCTCGCGCGGGCTTGGCGGCTGGCGTGGCAGGCGAGCCCGCGGCACACGGCGGCCGTCGTCGGGTTCGAGCTGGCGGCCGGCGTCGCGAGTGCTGTCGGCCTGGTGAGCGTCGTCGGTGTGCTCGATGGCCTGCTCCGGGAAGGGCCGACGCCCGAGCGGATCCGTGCGGCCGTGCCGTCGCTGCTGCTGATGATCGGCGCGCACGCCCTGCACACGATCCTCCGCGCGGCCGCGACCGGCGCGCAGGGCCGGCTCTCCCCGCAGGTGAGCCAGACCGCGGAGATGCGCCTGCTCGACCTGACGACACGGGTCGACCTGGCCACGTTCGACGACCCGGACTGGCGGGACGCCATGCAGCGGGCCCGCGACCGGGGCATCGACGCGGCGCAGCGGGTGGTCGACCACGCGATCGAGCTGGGCACCAACCTGGTGGGCCTGGCCGCGGCGGGCAGCGTGCTGGCGGTGCTGCACCCGGTGCTCCTCCCGCTCCTGGTGCTCGCGGTGCTCCCCACCGGCTGGGCGGCGGTGCGTTCGGCCCGGCTCGGATACCGGCAGCAGCTGCGCCTCGTCGCGGTGTGGCGTCGCAAGTGGATGCTCAGCGACCTGCTGGCCGACCGCGAGCCGGCGCCGGAGGTGCGCGCGTTCACCGTGCGGCGATACCTGCTGACCGAGGTGCGGCGGCTGCTCGACGTGGCGACCGGCGAGTACATGCGGGTCTCCACCCGCCAGGTGCGCACCAACCTGCTCGGCGCCGCGCTGGGCGGGGTGGCCACCGGCGTGACGTACACGGTGCTGATCATCCTGCTGGTCACCGGGCGGATGGACCTCGCGGTGGGCGGCGCGGCCGCGTACGCGATCAGCACCGGCATCGGCCGGCTCACCCAGGTCGCGTTCAGCATCAACCACCTCTACGAGCAGGGCCTGTACTTCAGCGACTACGAGGGCTTCTGCGCGCTGGCCACCGAGCGGGCCGAGTCGGCGCCGCCTGAGCGCGCGCCGCTCGGCCCGGGCGTGATCGAGCTGCGGGACGTCACGTTCGCCTACCCGGGCGCCGACCAGCCCGCCGTCCGCGACGTCACGCTGACCCTGCGGCGCGGCGAGACGATCGCGCTCGTCGGCGAGAACGGCTCCGGCAAGTCCACATTGGCCCGCCTGCTGGCCGGCCTCTACCACCCCGACCGGGGCACGGTCGCGTGGGACGGCGTCGACCTCGCCACGGTCGACCCGGTCAGCGTCCGCGACCAGGTCGCGGTCGTCATGCAGGAACCCACGAGGTGGCCGCTCTCCGCCCGCGACAACATCACCATCGGCCGCTACGAGCGCCCGGCCGAGCAGCCGCGGGTCGAGGTCGCCGCCCGGCAGGGCGACGCGCACGACTTCATCGAGGAGCTGCCCCGCCGGTACGACACGCTGCTGTCCCGCCACTTCACCGACGGCGCCGACCTGTCCGGCGGCCAGTGGCAGCGCCTGGCCGTGAGCCGGGCCTTCTACCGCGACGCCGCGCTGCTCATCTGCGACGAGCCGACCGCGAACCTGGACGCCCGCGCCGAGCACGACGTCTACCAGCGACTGCGCGAGCTGGCCGCGGGCCGCACGGTCGTGCTGATCACCCACCGCCTGGCCAGCGTGCGCGACGCCGACCGCATCTACGTGCTCGACCACGGCGCGATCACCGAGGAGGGCAGCCACCCGGAGCTGATGGCGCTGGCCGGCACCTACGCGACGCTCTTCACCCTCCAGGCCAGCGCCTACCAACAGCCAGACACAAATGCAGCGTGACAGCGCCCGCCCCGCCCTGGCCCCAGGAGGGCAGCCCTCCTGGGGCGTGAATTCCCAGCAGGGGTCCCCTATACCCGCCCAGACGGTGACAGGGCTGCCTCTTTGGGGCCGGGCGGGAGCGGGGAGCGGTGGGTGGGTTGGTTACTGGTCCGCGAGGAGGGTGGCCATGCGGGCGGCCTGGGTGTCCCAGCGCCACTCGCGCTCGACCCAGGCCCGCCCGGCCGTGCCCATCCGGCGGGCGAGGTCGCGGTCGGTGAGCAGCGTGGCGACGCGGTCGGCGACGGCGTCGCGGCCGCTGACCACGTAGCCGGTCTCGCCCTCGCGGACCGCGTCGGGTGCGCCGCCCGAGTCGCCGGCCACCACGGGCAGGCCGGACGCGGAGGCCTCCAGGTAGACGATGCCGAGGCCCTCCACGTCGAGGCCGCGGTTGCGGGTGCGGCAGGGCATCGCGAACACGTCGCCGGCCGCGTAGTGGGCGGGCAGCTCCTCAGCCGGCACCGAGCCGGTGAAGACGACGCTGGGAAGGCCGGCGGCGAGCTTTTCCAATGTGGACCGGTGTGGGCCGCCGCCGACCACGAGGAGCGCGGCGTCGGGCACGCGCCGGCGGATCGCGGGCAGCGCGCGGATCAGCGTGTCCTGGCCCTTACGGGGCACCAGGCGGGAGACGCACACGACGACGGGCCGGTCGCCGAGGCCGTGGCGGCGGCGGATCTCGCTGCCGTCGACCTCCGGGTGGTAGGCGTCGACGTCGACACCGGGGGCCAGCCGGCGCAGGTCGGTGAGGCCGTGCAGCGCCTTGTCGAGCCGCACGCGGGTGTACTCACCCAGGTAGGTCACCACGTCGGCGCCCCGCGCGATCCGGCGCAGCAGGCCGCGGGCGCCGGGTAGGGCCGCCCACCCGATCTCGTGACCGTGGGTCTGCGCGACCGCGCGCGCCACGCCGGTGCGCCGCCGCAGACCGGGCGCGAGCAGGCCGAGCGGGGCCGCCGCGCCGAACCACACGGTGTCGCAGCCGTGCGCTCGGGCGATCTCGGTGGCGCGCCGGGCCGCGCGACGGGTGGGCAGGAGCATCGAGGTCGCTTCGCGCACCACCTCGAACGGCTGCTCGGCGTCGAACTTCGCCGCGCCCTTCCACGTCGACGCGTACACGACGAGCGATCCGGGCGGCTGCCGCACCGCCAGCCCGTGCACGAACGACTGGATGCCGCCGGGGCGGGGCGGAAAGTCGTTGGTGACGAGGAGCGTGGTCATCGCTCTCCGCGCGCGTACGCCCGCGCGGCCGCCATGCGCTCCACTGTGGACGGGTGGGAGGCGGAGTACAGGTACTCCCAGCGGGGCGGGTCGGGGTCGCCGAGGTTGACGGTGGACAGCCGGCGCTGCATCGCCTCGAACGTGCTCGGGTCGCGGGTCAGCTCCAGCGCGTGCGCGTCGGCCCGCGCCTCGACCCGGCGGGAGAGGAAGCTCTGCGCCGGCGCGGCCACGACGCCGGCCAGGCTCACCACCGCGACCATCAGCGCGAGCGCGCGCGGCTCGCCCATCGAGTCGACGCCCGCCGTGCGCAGCAGCCACCCCCAGCCGCCGAGCAGGTAGAGCGCCACGACCGCGGCGGCGGCGCCGAGCGCGCCGATCAGCGTGCCGGTGAACACGTCGCGGTCTTTGGCGTGCCCGAGCTCGTGCGCCACCACGCTCGCCACCTCCTCCGGTGGCGCCTCGCGCAGCAGTGTGTCGTAGACGACGATGCGGCGGGTGGGACCGAGGCCGGACACGTACGCGTTGACCGCGCGGGTGCGCCTGGACGCGTCGGCCACCAGCACGTCTTTGACCGGCACGCCGTCGCGCTGCGCCAGGCTCATCAGCTCGGTGCGCAGCGGCCCCGGCTCCATCGGCGTGAACTTGTTGAAGACCGGCTCGACGAGCACCGGAAGGATGAACGAGAGCAGCACGACGAGCGCGGCCGCCCCCGCGGCGCCGAACGCCCACCACCAGCGCGGCGCCAGCCGGGTGACCGTGTAGAAGCCGAGCAGGGCGACGGCCGCGATGACGGCGCTCACCGCGTACGACTTCAGCATGTCGACGCTCCAGCCGGCCCAGGTCTGCGTGGAGAGGCCGTAGCGCGCCATGATCGTGTGCCGCCAGGCGGCGAGCGGAAGCGTGACGATCTCGGCGACGAGCACGACCGCGAGGCCGCCGAGCACCGCGCGCGCGATCCAGTGGTCGCCGAACGGGCGCCCGACCAGCTCCACGAGCCGGCTGCCGAGCGGGGTGAGGCCGAGCGCGAGCGTGACCGCCAGGCCGAGCGCCATCGCACCATACGACCCCGGGCGCAGCGCGGAGTGGAACTCGCGCCCCTTGCGCACCTGCTCCTGGGGCAGGTCGCGGAGGGCGTCGAGCTGGTCGGCGCGGGGCGCGGGCGGGCGCTGCCAGGGCACCAGCAGCACGGCCGCTACCAGCAGCGCCACCGCGAGGCCGCCGAGGGCGACGGCCGCCCAGAGCCTAGGGGTCATGCGAGCCGATGGTAATCGTTACGCGACGTGGCGGCGCCGGCGTCCTCCGGGCATGAGGCGGAGCCGGGGCCGGGCCGGCTCGGAGATGACCTCGACGTCGAAGCCGGCCCGCGCGAAGGCCTCGATCGCCCGGCGCTCGTCACCGGTGAGGTCGGCGTGCTCCGGCGGCGTGTCGAGCAGGGCGCTCAACATGCACCCGCCACACGCGGCTCCCCGCACCGCGCAGGTGTCGCAGTCGATGAGCATGGTCCCTCCTCAGGGTGGGCCGTCTGGCACCGTCCGTGACATCGACGCTATGCGAGGGGTACGACAAAACCGGGTCAGACCCGGGAGAGGCGGCGCAGGAGGGAGTCGGCTCCCAGCGGATACGCACCGTGGCGGCGCACGCCGTCGGCCACCTCGCGGTCGGAGGAGACCACCACGACGGGGCGGCCGGAGGGCTCGGCGCGGACGAGGCGGCGGATCAGCTCGTCGGCCGTCTCGCCCTTGCGGGAAAAGAGCACCCGCACGTTGCGCGGCGCGGGCGGCAGCCCGTGCACCCGCTCGGCACCGTCGAATACCACCGTCACCTCGTCGCCGGTCTGCGCGGCGATGCCGCCGAGCCCGGTGATCAGGCGTTTGCGCTGCTGCTCGAGGGACATCTCGCCGAACCCGCGCTTGGTCACGTTGTAGCCGTCGACCACCAGGTGGGCCCGGGGCAGCGCGAGCAGCTGGTCGAGGCGGGCGGGGTCGTCGGCGTCGAGGGCGCGGGTGCTGGAGACCTCTTCTGGCCGGTCGGCGAACGAGTCGGCCACGAAGTCGGCCGGCCGCCGGTCGGCCGGGTCGAGCGCCAGCTCGCGGCGCAGCCCCACCGCGGCCTGGCCGATCGTCTCCAGCAGCAGCCACAGCCGCGCGTCGTCGACCGCGCGGGCCTCCTTGGCGGTGTGGCGGGCATTGCCGGCGACGGCTTCGGCCTCGGCCAGCTTGGCGCGTATCCGCCGCAGCTCCGCGTCGTGGTCGGCGGTGGCCCGGGTGGCCCGGCCCCGCTCGGTGGCCAGCATCTCGGTGGCCTTGCGCTCGCGGGCCTGCGTCTCGCGGAGCGTCCGCGCGGCCTGCCGCGCCTCCTCCCGGACCTGGCCCAGCTCCTCGCGGACGCGGGCCAGCTCGTCGCGGAGCTTTTCGGCCTCCACCTTGGCGACCGCGCGGTCGTGCTCGGCCCGGGCGGCCCGGTGCTCGGCGTCGCGCAGCAGCTCGGCCACGGCGGCACTGTCGGCCTCGGCGCGGACCGCTTCTCCGGCGGCGGACACGAGGTCACGCCAGCCCTCGGGGCGGGCCAGGTAGGCGAGCGCGGCGACCTCGACCGGGTCGGCGGCCGCAGGGCAGATGCCCTCGATCACCGCCGCGCCCAGGTCGCCGGCCTCGTCGAGGACCCGGCTCGTGATCCGCTGGCGGAAGAGCGGGTCGCCGGCGAGCTGGGTGGCAATCATCGGACCACCGTGCCGGGCGCGGCGGTTGGGCGCGAACTTCGCCACCCGCCGCAGCACGGCCGGCACCTCGTCGGCGGGCAGGGTGGGCAGGGCCGCCGCGGTCAGCGTGATCACCCGCTGGCGGACCGGCTCGGGCAGCACCGGCTCGGGCTCGGCGACATCCAAGGCCGGGTCATAGGTGGGCATATCACCCGAAACAGGCTCCGACCCTCCATGAGCCGCGCCACCAGCGGGGCGGTCGTCGGGCGGAACCGGTACGGACATCCCACAAGTCTCCCACCACGCGAGCCGTCCCCGCCCGGTCGAGCAGACGATCTTTTCCAGATGACACAGGATGTCGTACCTGTGTTCTAGCGTGCCGGCCGTGACGAATGTGGACTACGTCCAGGGCACCCTCGAGACCCTCTTCGACGACCCCGCCGCCCGCTCCCTGCGGGAGACCACGTTCGTCGTCGTCGACCTCGAGACCACGGGCGGGGCGCCGGACGGTGGCGGCATCACCGAGATTGGCGCGGTCAAGGTGCGCGGCGGCGAGGAGCTGGGCGTGCTCGCCACGCTGGTCAACCCCGGGGTGCCGATCCCGCCCTTCATCACCGTGCTGACCGGCATCACCCAGGCGATGACCTACGAGGCGCCGCCCATCGAGCGGGTGCTGCCGAGCTTCCTGGAGTTCATGCGCGACGCCGTCCTCGTCGCGCACAACGCGCCGTACGACGTGGGTTTCCTCAAGGCCGCCTGCGCCAAGCACGGCTACCGCTGGCCCAGCCCCAAGGTGCTCGACACGGTGGCGCTGGCCCGGCGGGCGATGACCCGCGACGAGGTGCCCAACCACCGCCTCGGCACGCTCGCCGCCCACTTCCACACGGTCCGCCAGCCCACCCACCGCGCGCTCGACGACGCACAGGCCACGGTGGAGGTGCTGCACGCGCTGATCGGCCGGCTGGGCAGCTTCCGCGTGCACACGCTGGGCGACGCGATCGAGTTCGCCAAGGCGGTCACGCCCACCCAGCGGCGCAAGCGCCACCTGGCCGAGGGGCTGCCGCACGTCCCGGGGGTCTACATCTTCCGCGCCGGCGACGGCCGCCCCCTCTACGTGGGCACGTCCGGCGACATCGCGACCCGGGTGCGCAGCTACTTCACGGCCGGGGAAAAGCGGGCCCGGATCTCCGAGATGCTGGCCGCGGCCGAGGTGGTCGAGCCGGTCGAGTGCGCCCACTCGCTGGAGGCCGAGGTGCGCGAGCTGCGCCTGATCGCCGCGCACGCCCCGCCCTACAACCGGCGGTCCAAGTACCCGGAGCGGGTCGTGTGGCTCAAGCTCACCGCGGAGGCATACCCCCGGTTGTCGCTGGTCCGCGCGGTGGCCGAGCCGGAGGCGGCCTACCTGGGGCCGTTCAGCTCGCGGCGCTCGGCGGAGCTGGCGGCGGCCGGCGTGCACGACGCGGTGCCGCTGCGGCAGTGCACGCTGCGCCTCTCGACCCGCACCAAGACGCCCGCCTGCGCGCTGGCCGAGCTGGGCAAGTGCCCGGCGCCGTGCGAGCACCGGATCTCCACCGAGGAGTACACCGAGCGGGCCGCCATGCCATTTCGCGACGCGATCACCGGCGACCCCCAGCCGCTGGTCGACCCGCTCCTGGCCCGCATCCGAAAGCTTTCCGACGCGGAGCGGTACGAGGAGGCGGCCGTGGTCCGCACCCGCATGGCGGCCCTGCTCCGGGCGGCCGTGCGCATGCAGCGCCTCTCCGGCCTGACCAGCATCGCCGAGCTGGTGGCCGCGCGCCGCCACCAGGCGACCGGCGGCTGGGAGCTGGCGATCGTGCGCCACGGGCGGCTGGCCGCGGCCGGGGTGTCACCGCCCCGGGTGCACCCACGGTCCACGATCGACATGCTCCGGATGACCGCCGAGACCGTGATCGGGCCGACCGCGTCCACTGAGGAGAGCGAGCGGATCTTGTCCTGGTTGGAGCGACCCGACACGCGGCTGGTGCAGATGTCCGCCGGTTGGGCGTCACCCGTCCGAGGGGCGGCTCGCTTCCGTGATCTGCTCAATCGCGCGGAAAAGGCGGCTTCCGGTAAAGACTCGACCGAAAGCTCATGACTAAGTAACCATTCGTATGACCGAGACTCACTTAGGCTGTTAGGCAAGTGCATTCCTGGGAGCCAACGCCCGTTTTACGGCGTGATCGCGTGAGGGAGGTGTCTCGGTGGACGTCGACGCCGGCCACGGCGCCGCACTCGGACGCGCCCTGCCGACACAGACATCCGACCTCCCCCTCACGACTCGGTTGCGTTCCTACCTGTCCTGGACCACGTCGTCCGACGACGATCCGGTGACGCTGCTGACCAAGACCCACCGCAGCATCCACCCCTACGCGGACGCCAGCGTGCTCCGCCGTGGCTACGCGATCGCGGAAAACATGCACCGGGGCCAGTTCCGCAAGAGCGGCGAGCCCTACATCACCCACCCGCTGGCCGTGGCGCAGATCTGCGCCGAGCTGGGCATGGATACGACCACGCTGGTCGCCGCGCTGCTGCACGACACGGTCGAAGACACGACGTACACGTTGCAGGCGCTCGACGGCGACTTCGGTCCCGAGGTGGCCCACCTCGTCGACGGCGTCACCAAGTTCGACAAGTCGTTCTACGGCAAGGCCGCCGAGGCCGAGACCATCCGCAAGATGATCGTCGCGGCTGGCAAGGACGTGCGGGTCCTGATCATCAAGCTCGCCGACCGCGTGCACAACATGCGCACCCTCGACGCCCGCTCCCCCGCCTCCCGCGCTCGCATCGCCCGAGCCACGCAGGAGGTGCTGGTGCCGCTCTGCGACCGGCTCGGCATCCAGGCGCTCAAGCGCGAGCTCGACGACATCGTGCTGATGCACCTCCACCCGGAGGAGTTCGAGCGGATCGACGACCACGTGCGCAATCGCCCCGACTGGGCGGGCTACCTGGACACCGTCGTCGCCTCCGCCCGGCTGGCGCTCAAGCGGGGCAAGGTCACCGCTCTGGTCGCCCCCCGCCCCCGGCACTACTACTCGATCTGGAAAGACACCGTCGCCGGCGACCACCGCCTACCGTTCGACCTGCCCCGCATCGTGGTCGTGGTCGACGGCCCGGAGGGTGACTGTTACGCCGCCCTCGGCGCGATCCACGGGCAGTGGCGGCCGGTGCCCGGCCGGTTCAAAGACTTCATCGCCTCGCCGAAAAACAACCTGTACCGCTCGCTGCACACGACGGTCATCGGGCCCGACGAGCGCACCGTCGAGGTGCTGATCCGCACGGAGGCGATGCACCGCGCCGCGGAGTACGGGGTAGCCGCCAACTACCGCTACAAGCGCCCCGCCGACCACAACGAGTCGGTGCGGCTCGACGAGCTGTCCTGGCTGCGGCGGGTGCTCGACTGGGAGCAGGAGACCTCCGACGCGGCCCAGTTCCTCCAGTCGCTGCGGTGCGACCTGTCCGAGGCGCAGATCCTGGTCTTCGCCGAGGGGCGGCAGGTGCTGCTGCCGGCCGGCGCCACCCCGGTCGACCTCGCTTACGAGCTGGCCGCCGAGACCGGCGACCACTGCCTCGCCGCGAAGATCAACGGCCGCCTCGCCCCGCTCGCCTCCGAGCTGCACGACGGCGACGTGGTGGAGATCTTCACCGAGGCCGCGCACGGGCCGCAGCGCGAGTGGCTCGACTTCGTCAAGTCGCCACACGCGCAGATGCAGATCAACAGGTGGTTCGCCGACCACCAGGAGCCCGGCATCAGCATCGCCGACAAGGTGCGCCTGGGCCGGGCGACGATCGGCCTGGCGCTGCGCAAGCACAATCGGGGCCTGGCCAGCGAGGTGCCGCTGCGCACGCTCGCCGACGACCTCGGCTACCCCGACCTGGAGACCATGCTCGTCGCGGTGGTCGACCGCACGATCGCCCCTGACGAGGTCGTCGACCAGCTGATCGCCCTTGTCGACCGGCGCGAGTAGACAGTAGTTCCGGGCCGCGCTTCGCGAGGGCGGCTCGCGCGCCTCGAAGCCGCCCTGTAGACCTCGGTCGCTGTGGTCGCTTCGCTCCCGATGCTTGGTGAGGCCTGCGAGCGGCGGCGCGCTCGCGCGGCTAGCCTGGGCCCGTGAAATCTCTACGCGCCACGACCTACGGAGTCTTCTACCGGCTGCCCATCAGCGTGCGCCGGTGGATCGTGCGGCGCGTCGTCCCCAAGTACATCGTGGGTGCGGTCACCCTGGTCCGCGACTCGGAGGCGGGCGGCGAGCGGCTGCTGCTGCTCCGCCAGCCGCCCGGCCGCGGCTGGAGCCTGCCGGCCGGCCTGCTCCAGCGACGCGAGGCACCGATCGTGGGCGCCGCCCGCGAGCTGGCCGAAGAGTCCGGCATCAGCCTGCGCCCGGAAGACCTCCGCCCGGCCGTGCCCAACGCGGTCGTACACGCCCGGGGCTGGGTAGACGTCGTCTTCGAGGCGTCCGTGCCGGCGTCCACCACGACGCTCACCGTCGACGGCGCCGAGGTCTACGAGGCCGCCTGGCACCGCCTCGACGACCTGCCCAAGCTGACCCGGGCGACGGCCAAGCTGCTCGCCTACTACGGCATCGGCCCACTCGCCGACCAGCCCGGCCCCTGGGCGTCCGTCAAGCCATGAGCGACGTCTGTGCGGTGATCCTCGCCGCCGGTGAGGGCCGCCGGCTGCGCCCGCTCACCGCACACGTGCCCAAGGCGCTCTGCCCGGTCGGCAACGTGCCGCTTCTCGACCACGCGCTCGCCCGCGTCGCCCGGCTCGGCTTCGCCGGCCCGGCGACCGTCGCGGTCAATGCCAGCTACCTAGGTGACCAGGTGGTCGCCCATGTCGGAGGGCGGGCGCACGTCTCATCCGAAGATCACCCACTTGGTACCAGCGGCGGGGTGGGCAATCTCCGGACCTGGATCGACGGCCGGGGCGTCCTGGTGGGCAACGCCGACGCCTACCTCGCCGGCCCGGGGGCGGATCCGGCGGCGCTGCTCGACGGGTGGGATGGCGAGACCGTGCGCCTGTTCGGCCAGCCGGCGCCGGACGAGCCGTACGGCTTCTCCGGTCACCGCTTCGCCGGCTTCTCGCTGCTGCCCTGGCGCTACGTGCGCGACCTCCCGCCCGAGCCCGCCGAGCTGGTGCGCACCGTGTGGCGGCCGGCCGAGGCCGAGGGCGCGCTCGAAGTGGTGCCGTTCGCCGCCACCTACCTCGACACCGGCACGCCCCGCGACTACCTGGCGGCAAACCTCCACGCCGCCGGAGGCGCCAGCCTCGTCGCACCGGACGCCCGGGTCACCGGCGTGGTCGAGCACGCGGTGGTCGGTGCCGGCGCGGTCGTCGAAGGCCGACTGACCAGGGCCGTCGTGTGGCCCGGCGGGCGGGTCGCGCCCGGCGAGCACCTGGTCGACGCGATCCGGGTGGGGACAGACCTGACAGTTCGCGCGGAGGTTCACCCGATCGTCACCTGACCGTCCACCCCGGTTCTCCGTGGTGGTCATGACGGATTCATGGACTTCATAGTCGTGGTGGTGATCATCACCGCCCTAGCCTTCGATTTCACGAACGGCTTCCACGACACGGCGAACGCGATGGCCACCTCCATCGCGACCGGCGCGCTCCGGCCGCGGGTGGCGGTGGCCCTCTCCGCCGTGCTCAACCTCGTCGGCGCGTTCATCTCGGTGGAGGTCGCGCGGACCATCTCCGGCGGCATCGTCGACGAGACCGCGATCTCTCCCGCGGTCATCTTCGGCGGTCTCGTCGGCGCCATCCTCTGGAACCTCGTCACCTGGCTCTTCGGACTCCCCTCCAGCTCGTCGCACGCGCTGATCGGCGGGCTGATCGGGGCCACCTGGATCGCGGCCGGCGGGAGCGCGGTGCAGTTCGGCAAGATCGTGGAGAAGGTGCTGATCCCGGCCGTGGCCGCCCCGCTGATCGCGGTGCTCGTCGCCACCGTCGGCACCTACCTGGTCTACCGGATCACGCGGCGGGCGTCGGAGCGCGGCGTGCGGTCCGGCTTCCGGCACGGGCAGATCATCTCCGCGTCGCTCGTCTCGCTCGCCCACGGCACCAACGACGCGCAGAAGACCATGGGCCTGATCACGCTCACGCTGATCACGGCCGGGTCGCTGCAAGCGGAGGCCGACCCGCCGCTGTGGGTCATCGTCTCCGCCGGGTTGGCGATCGCCGCGGGCACGTACCTCGGCGGGTGGCGGATCATCCGCACGGTCGGACACCGGATCACGGACATCGCGCCGCAGCAGGGCTTCGCGGCCGAGACGAGCGCCGCCGCCGTGATCCTCACCTCCTCACACCTGGGGTACCCGCTGTCCACCACCCACGTCGCGTCCGGCGCGGTGGTCGGCGCGGGCCTGGGCAAGCGGCTGGCCGAGGTGCGGTGGGGCGTGGCCGGGCGGATGGCGGTGGCCTGGCTGGTGACGCTGCCGGCGGCGGGCGCGGTCGGTGCCGTCGCCGGCCGGGTGGCCGACCTGGGCACCCCGGGTGTCATCGCCGTCGCGGTCGTGGGCAGCGCTCTCGCGTTGGGGATCTACCTCGTCTCCCGCCGCGACGCGGTGGGCGCACACAACGTCAACGACCGCGAGCCGGGCGCCATGACGCCGGTCGCCGGCTGAGAGGAGCATCCGCGATGAATTTCCCCTGGTCCGAACTCGGGCAAGTCCTCGTCGTAGGCCTGCTCGCCGGGGCCGGCGTGGTGGCCCTCTTCGCGGCGGGCGTCCGCCTGCTGGCCGGCCCGGAGGGCGGGACAGCGCGGACCGTTCCCGCGTACGCCTGCTTCGCCCTGTGCGGTGCCGCCGTCCTCTACGGCCTCTATACGCTGCTGCCGCTCTGACCGCCGGCCGGCGCCGAGGCCGCAGCGGCGGCCGCCGCCAGACCCGAGGCCGGAGCCGGACCCGAAGCCGCCGCCGAACCCGAAGCCGAGGCCGCCGCCGGACCCGAAGCCGGAGCCGGACCCGAAGCCGCCGCCGAACCCGAAGCCGCCGCCGAGGCCGGAGCCGTGGGCCGTGACGCCAGCCACCAGGCCACGGCCGCGGCGGCGGCCGCCGCGCTCAGCGCGAGGCCCCAGCCGAACCTTGTCAGGGCACCTTGACGTCAGGGAAACTTGACGCGATAGTGGGTGGCATGTCACCGGACGAGCTGGAGCGCCAGCACACCCTCCAGACCGCGGTCGCCCGCTACGACACCCTCCGCACCCGCGACGCCCTGGCCTCGCCAAACGAGGAGGGCGAGCCACCCGCGGCCCCGCCACTGTCCAAAGAGGAGGCGCTGGAGATGCTCGCGCTCGGCGAGCTGATCGCGCGCAAGGCGGGCTACGGCCGCCAGCTCGGCGTGCGTTCGGCCCGCGCGGCCGGCGCCTCGTGGGCGCAGGTCGGCGCCGCGCTCGGCACCACCAAGCAGTCGGCCTGGGAGGCACACACCCGGTGGCTCGACGCGCAAACCAAAGGCGAGCGGCACGATAGGGTAGGCGCGTGATCACCGCGATCGTCCTGATCGACTGCGCCACCGACTCGATCCCCGAGGTGGCCGAGACGCTGGCCGCCCTGCCCAACGTCAGCGAGGTCTACTCGGTGGCCGGGCACGTCGACCTCATCGCGATCGTGCGCGTGCGGGAGTACGAGCAGATCGCCGAGGTGATCGCCGGGTCCATCAACAAGACGCCCGGCGTGATCGACACCGAGACCCACATCGCGTTCCGCGCCTACTCCCAGCACGACCTGGAGGGCGCGTTCGCGATCGGCCTCGACGATGCCGACTGAGGAGTACGTCCAGGAGCACCTCGACCGGGGCACCGACCGCCTCGGGCTCCAGGTCTACCCGGAGCCCGACGGCGTAGCGGACGCCCCGGTGGTGGTCGTCTGGCCGGCGATGGGCGTGCGCGCCCGCTACTACCGCCCGCTGGCCGCGTCGCTCCGGCAGGCCGGCCTGGCCCCCGTCGTGATCGACCTCCGCGGCACCGGCGCCAGCACCCCGGCGCCGAGCCGCTCCTCCCGATACGGGTACGCCGACCTGGCCGCCGACATCGGCGCGGTGCAGGAGGCGCTCAAGCCGAGGCTCGACGGCCGGCGCCGCCTGGTGCTCGGCCACTCGCTGGGCGGGCAGGCCGCGCTGCTGCACGAGGCCCTGCGGCCCGGCGACTCCACTGTGGACGGCGTCGTGCTGGTGGCGGTCGGCCTCCCGTACTGGCGCACGTACCCCCGCCGCCGCCTCGGCGTGCTGGCGATGACCCAGTCGATCGGCGCGACGAGCGCGGTCATGCGCGTGTGGCCCGGCTGGAGCTTCGGTGGCCGGCAGGCGAGCGGCGTGATGCGCGACTGGGCACACACCGCCCGCACCGGCCGCTTTCCACACCTCGACGGGGTCGACGTGGAGGCCGCGCTGCGCGAGGTGCGCACGCCGGTGCTGGCGATCAGCATCGACCACGACCAGTACACGCCGCACGAGACCCTCGACCACCTGTGCGCCAAGCTGGAGTCGGCCCCGCTGGTCCGCGAGCGGCACACCATCCCCGGCGCCGACCACTTCACCTGGGTACGCGACGCCGACGGCATCGCCGCCCGAGTCGCCGAGTGGTCCACCACCCTCCCCTGACCACCCCGCATCTGCGTCCAAGGTGGCTTGCGTCCGTCGCGGTCCAGACCGCTGCGCGGGGTCCCCGGGATGGGGGCTCGCACCGACGGCGGTCGACGTTTGTCCACCTAGAAATCCCAACCCCGGGGCTGGTTACGCCGCGTCAGGATGGCTGAGGTAGGGACCGCGGAGACCCTCGCGGGGCTTGTCTCGCGGAGCCGGCAGCGGACGGCCGGGGATTTCGGCTCGCCCCGCGAGCCGCCGCCGGGAGCGGTGCCCGCGGGAGCATACGGTCCGCCGCTGGCGCGGACGTGGGAAAATCCGCCCTCGAAGAAACGCCCCGACGGGCAGCGACCCTGACCCCGAGAGGCCTCTCGAGCGACGCGGAGTCAGGGCGCGACCGCGGCGGCCTTGGCTACCTCGATCCAGCGGTCGAGGGTCTTGGCGGCGGCGCCGGTGTCGATGCTCTCGGCCGCACGGGACAGGGCGTCGCGCATGGCCTCCAGCGGGTCGCCGGGCAGGCCGGCGTGGGCGGCCAGGGCGGCGGCGGCGTTGACCAGCACCGCGTCGCGCACCGGGCCCGGCTCGCCGGCCAGGAGGCGGCGGGTGACGTCGGCGTTGAAGCTCGCGTCGCCGCCGCGCAGGTCGCCCGGGGCCGACCGCGGAATGCCCAGGTCGGCCGCGTCGAGCACAAGCTCGGTGACCGTGCCGGCGCGCACCGCCCACACGCGGGTCGGTGCGGCCGTGCTGAACTCGTCGAGACCGTCTTCGCCGCGCATGACCAGCACCGAGTCGCCACGCCGGGCGAAGACCTCGGCCATCACCGGTGCCATGCGGGTGTCGAAGCAGCCCACGGCGCCGGCGCGCGGGCGGGCCGGGTTGGTGAGCGGGCCGAGGAAGTTGAAGACCGTGGGCACGCCGAGCTCGCGCCGCGGCACCGAGGTGTGGCGCATGCCGGGGTGGAAGCGGGCGGCGAAGCAGAAGCCGATGCCGGCCTCGGTGAGGCAGTGCGCCACCTGCTCGGGGCCCAGGTCGAGCGGGATGCCGAGGAACTCCAGCAGGTCGGCCGCGCCGCACGCCGAGGAGGCGGCGCGGTTGCCGTGCTTGACCACGCGCACGCCCGCGCCGGCGACCACCATCGCGGTCATCGTCGAGATGTTCACCGTGTGTGCGCGGTCGCCGCCGGTGCCGACCACGTCGACGGAGTTGGCACGTACCTCGTCGGGGAGGTGGACCAGCGCGGCGTTGGCCAGCATGGTCTCCACCAGGCCGCCGAGCTCGGCCGGGGTCTCGCCCTTGGCGCGCAGCGCCATGGCGAAGCCGGCGATCTGCGCCGGCGTCGCCGTACCACTCATGATCTCGCCCATCGCCCAGGCCGTGTCCGCGGTGGACAGCTCCTCGGCGCGCAGCAGCGCGGCGATCAGGTTGGGCCAGGTCCGCTCGCCCACGGTGGCCTCCAGGTCGTGAGATCCTCGCCCGCCTCCAGGCGAGGTGCAGCGAACGTCAGGCCGCGGCGTGCGAACGCAGCAGCCCGGCGACGGTCTGCCCGGTGGTGACCGGGTCCAGCGGGTGCAGCAGCGTCCCGTCCACCTGCGCGTACGCCGCGAGCCAGCGGTCGGCTGCCCGGGCGATCACGACGCAGGTCGGCGGCGCGTCGGTGCGATCGTCTTTGATCTGGCGGGCGATGCCGATGCCGCCGCCGGGGGTCGCCTCGCCGTCGAGCACCATCAGGTCGATCTCGTAGTCGTCGACCAGGCGAACGCACTCCGCGTACTCACTGGCCTCGACGAACTCCACCGTCAGGTCGGCCGCCGGCCGCGGCCCGATCGCGAGCCGCATGCGGTCGCGCACCTGCGGGTCGTCGCTGTAGAGCAGGACGGTGTACGTACGGTCGGTCATCGCGCTCCCCACCTCTTAGCTGCGGGCTGATCGTACCCGCCCGTCACGGAGCGGGTTCGGCCCCCGTACGGGCGGCCGCCGCGGCGGCGGCCTCCTGGCGATCAAGCTCGCGGTCGATGCGCCGGGCCTCCCGCTCGGACTGCTTGACCCACTGCATGACAAGCACGGCGATCATCGTGATCGAGACGAACTCGCCACCCGCCCACAGGATGCCGCCGGCCACCTTCTGGTCGGCCCACGGATCGGCCCAGGAGAGGCCGAGCGACGGGTACCAGTCGCCGCCGAGCAGCGTGGTGCTCTGCATGATGGTCAGCCCCAGCACCGTGTGGAACGGCACCGAGAGCACCATGAGCAGCGCCCGCCCCGGGTACGGCCACCGGCCGGGCAGCGGGTCGAGCCCCACCAGCGGCCAGAAGAACAGGCACCCGGTGAGGATGAAGTGCGCGTGTGTCACCTCGTGCGCGAACGAGTTTTCCAGCGTCAGCCGGTACAGGCCGCTGAAGTAGAGCACGAAGGGGTTGGCCACGAAGATCGCGTACGCGACGAGGGGAAACGAGAAGACGCGGGCGACCCGGCTGTGCACCACGGCGAGCAGCCGCCGGCGGGGCGCGCCGCGCAGCACCCGCAGCGCGAGCGTGACCGGGGCGCCGAGCGCCAGGAAGATCGGCGCGACCATGGAGAGCACCATGTGTTGCACCATGTGCACGGAGACCAGCGTCGTGTCGTACGCGTGGAGGCCGCTCACCGTCACCGCGGCGATCGAGCCCAGACCCGCGCCGACGAAGAGCAGCGTGCGGGAGAGCGGCCACTTGTCGCCGCGGGCCCGCAGCCGGTGCACGCCGTACAGGTAGAGGCCGGCCGCCACCACCAGCATCACCGCGATCCAGCTGTCGAGGCTGGCCTCGGTGAAGATGGCCGAAACGGTGAAGGGGCGCACGTTTCGAGGCTAGGCCACGCGGGTCCGGCAGCGGCAATCGGGCCACGACACACCGTCGTAGGTGACCCCGACGCAACGTCGTACTACGAGGTGGCGATAATGACCGCGTGACTGCGGCCTCAGCAATTGACAAGAGCCGGATCCACTCGCTGACGCGGCCCAACATGGTCAGCGTCGGGACGATCGTGTGGCTCTCCAGCGAGCTCATGTTCTTCGCGGCGCTCTTCGCGATGTACTTCTCGATCCGCGCGGCCGCGCCCGAGCAGTGGGAGCACCACACCGAGGTCCTCAACCTGCCGTACGCGACGGTGTTCACGCTGATCCTCGTCGCGTCGTCGGTGACCTGCCAGTTCGGCGTCTTCGCCGCGGAGCGGGGCGACGTCCACTCGCTGCGTCGCTGGTTCACCCTCACGTTCGTGATGGGGCTCATCTTCGTGCTCGGCCAGGCCAACGAGTACCGCCAGCTGGTGCACGAGGGCGTGAAGATCAACGGCGACGGCTACGGGTCGATGTTCTACCTGACCACCGGCTTCCACGGCCTGCACGTGAGCGGTGGCCTCGTGGCGTTCCTCATCTTCATGGCCCGCACGACCATGGGCCGGTTCACGCCGGCGCAGGCGACCTCGGCGATCGTCGTGTCGTACTACTGGCACTTCGTCGACGTCGTCTGGATCGCCCTGTTCTCGATGATCTACCTGCTCCAGTGAGCAAGCTGTCACGTTCCGCCCGCTCGGTTCGTCCCATAGTTATGAAGGACATCTGGCATGACTTCTGACACCCCCGGCGGCCTGATGGCGCGGCTGCGCCGCAGGCGGTCACAACCGCGCGGCCGGGTGCGGCGGCGCCTGGGCACGGTGGTGCGTCTCACCCTCGCGCTGACGCTCGCCGGCGGTGTGTACGCCGTCTTCGCCCCGGGCCTGTCGGCCGACGACACGCCGCAGCTGTCGACCGCGGGCGAGGAGGGCAAGGCGCTGTTCGACCAGAGCTGCATCAGCTGCCACGGTCGCAACGCGCAGGGTGTGCAGGGCCGGGGTCCGAGCCTGATCGGCGTGGGCGCGGCGGCGGTCGAGTTCCAGGTCAGCACCGGTCGCATGCCGATGGCGCGGCAGGAGGCGCAGGCGCCGCGCAAGCCGTCGATGTTCACCGACGACCAGACCCGCCAGCTCGCCCAGTACATCCAGGAGCTCGGCGGCGGTCCGCAGGTGCCCGACGGCGACCTGCGCGCGCCCGACGGCGACGACGAGGCGATCGCCCGCGGCGGCAACCTCTTCCGGATCAACTGCTCGTCCTGCCACGCGTTCGGGGGTGGCGGCGGCGCGCTGTCGTCCGGCAAGTACGCCCCTGACCTGAGCAAGGCGACCGACCGGCAGCTCTACGCCGCCATGCTGACCGGCCCGCAGAACATGCCGGTCTTCGGTGACAACCAGCTCACGCCGGAGCAGAAGAAGGAGATCATCTCCTACGTCCAGGAGTCCCTGAAGCAGGACAAGGACCCGGGCGGCTGGGGCATGGGGCGCTTCGGTCCGGTGACCGAGGGTCTCGCGATCTTCCTGGTCGGCATCGTCGCTCTGGTGTTCGCGGCTCTCTGGATTGCGGGGAAGTCATGACCACGGATACACACGCACACGGCCACGACGTCGAGCCGGAAGAGGTCGACATCGACGACCCGCGGCTGTCGCGGTTCGAGATCGTCCGCGAGGGCGCGCGGCGTGACGGTGTCGAGATCGTCCACTACGAAGACCCGTTCCCGCTCAAGGGTGGCAAGGCCGAGCGGCGCGTGGTCCGCACCGTCATGCTGTTCTTCCTGCTCACCGGCCTGGCGTCGACGGCCTTCATGGTCATCTACATCTGGTGGCCGTGGGAGTACGAGCTGGGCGCCAACAACAGCAAGCTCTACACCCCGCTGCTCGGCCTCACCCTCGGCATCGCGCTGCTCGGCATCGGCTTCGGCATCCTCCTCTGGGGCAAGAAGCTGATGCCGCGGGAGATCGCGATCCAGGACCGGCACGACGGCCCGTCCGACCGGGTGCAGCGCAAGCTGACCGGCAACACGATGGCCTACATCGTCGACGAGCTGGGCATCAAGCGCCGCAAGACGCTCGGCCTGGCCGCGCTGCTCGGCCTCGCCCCGGTCGGCCTCGTCGCCGCCGCCCCGCTCATCGGTGGCCTGATCAAGAGCCCGACCAAGGACCGCATCCTCTTCCGCACCGGCTGGGACCCGGCCGGCAACGGGGGCCGCCTCGTGCGGCTGACCCGCGAGGACGGCACGCCGATCCGGCCCGAAGACGTGAGCGTCGGCGGCCAGATGACGGTCTTCCCGGGCATCCCCGAAGGCGCCACCAACGAGCACGCCGACTCACCCACCCTGCTGATCCACCTGCGGGAGGACGACGCGGCGAAGGCGGCGAGCACCGCCAAGCCGGTCAACGAGGGCGCCCAGTGGCAAAACTTCGTGGCGTACTCGAAGATCTGCACCCACGCCGGCTGCCCGGCCAGCCTGTACGAGCAGGAGACCAACCGCCTGCTCTGCCCGTGTCACCAGTCGCAGTTCCTGATCACCGACAACGCCCGACCGATCTTCGGGCCGGCCACGCGTAGCCTGCCTCAGCTGCCCATCGAGGTAGACGAGGAAGGGTTCTTCGTGGCAACGTCCGACTACAAGGTGGCTGTTGGGCCAGCATTTTGGGAGCGGCCATGAAGCGCCGGAAGGTAGACGTCAGCGCGGTGCCCGCCAAGGTGGCCGGTGGGCTGGACGATCGGTTCCAGGCGGCCACACCGCTGCGCAACATCCTCAACAAGGTCTTCCCAGACCACTGGTCGTTCCTGCTGGGCGAGATCGCGCTGTTCTCGTTCATCGTCCTGCTGCTGACCGGCACGTTCCTGACGTTCTTCTACGACCCGTCGCTGAGCACGACGACGTACGACGGCAGCTACGCGCCGCTGCGCGGCGTCCACATGTCGCAGGCGTACGCGTCGAGCCTCAACCTCTCGTTCGACGTGCGCGGCGGCCTGATCATGCGGCAGATGCACCACTGGGCCGCGCTGACGTTCATGTCGGCGATCGTGGTGCACATGTTCCGGATCTTCTTCACCGGCGCGTTCCGCAAGCCGCGTGAGACGAACTGGATCATCGGCTCGCTGCTCTTCTGGATCGGCTTCCTGGCCGGCTTCACCGGCTACTCGCTCCCGGACGACGCGCTTTCCGGCACCGGCCTGCGGATCGCCTCGGCGATCATGCTGTCGATCCCGGTGATCGGCTCGTGGGTGACCACGTCGATCTTCGACGGCGAGTTCCCCGGCCACGTGATCATGGGCCGTTTCTACATCGCGCACGTGCTGCTCATCCCGGGTGCGCTGCTCGCGTTGATCAGCGTCCACCTGGGCCTCGTCTTCAAGCAGAAGCACACCCAGTGGCCCGGCCCCGGCCGCACCGAGCACAACGTGGTCGGCGAGCGCTTCGTGCCGCGGTACACGATCAAGCAGGGCGGCTTCTTCATGATCGTCTTCGGCGTCATCGCGCTGATGGGCGGTCTGTTCCAGATCAACCCGATCTGGCTCTTCGGCCCGTACGAGGCGTACACGGTCTCGGCGGCCAGCCAGCCCGACTGGTACGTGATGTTCCTGGACGGCTCGACGCGGCTCTTCCCGGCCTGGGAGATACGTTTCGACCTCTGGGGCTGGGGTGACGGCTACACCATCCCGCCGATCTTCTGGCCCACGGTGGTGTTGCCTGGCATCTTGACGATGCTGCCGCTGGCCTATCCGTTCATCGAGGCCAGGCTGACCAAGGACTACCGGGCGCACAACCTGCTCCAGCGCCCCCGCGACGTGCCCGCCCGCACCGCGCTCGGCGCGATGGCGATCGCGTTCTGGGTGGTCCTGACGCTCTCCGGCGGCAACGACGTGATCGCCGACAAGTTCCACATCAGCCTCAACGCGATGACCTGGGCCGGCCGCATCCTGCTGCTGCTCGCACCGCCGATCGCCTACTACGTCACCTACCGGATCTGCCTGGGCCTCCAGCAGCACGACCGCGAGGTGCTGGCACACGGCGTGGAGACGGGCATCATCCGGCGGCTGCCGGACGGCCGGTTCATCGAGGTGCACCAGCCGCTCGCGCCGGTCGACGAGCACGGGCACGGCAGCCTCGAGTACGCCGGCTGGGTGGTCCCGAAGAAGATGAACCGGCTGGGCGCGCTCGGCCCGGCCATCCGCGGCTTCTTCTTCCCGATCGAAAAGCCGGCCGAGGCGCCGGTCTCCCCCGGCCACCCGCCGGTCACGGCCGCGCCGTCCACGGACCGCGAAGAGATCACCAAGTAATCGCCGTACTTCCCGGGAGGCCGCGGTCCGCGTCAGCGGGCCGCGGCCTTTTGGCATGATGGACCCACGTGCGACTGGCGGCACTGGGATGGGTCTCACCATCGGGGAGCCTGCGTCGCGGGCGCCGACCGCCTGGGTGCCCGCGCCGAGGAGCGCGCATGTCCGCCCGACTGTTGCCCGGCGCACCCGTAGCCGAAGCCGTCCTCGCCGAGACCGCCGCCGCGGCCGCCGACCTCCGCGCCCGCGGTGTCACGCCCAGCCTGGCCACCATCCTTGTCGGCGACGACGAGGCCAGCGCCGGCTACATCCGCATCAAGCAGCGCCAGGCCGCCGAGCTCGGCTTCGCGTCGCCGCACGAGCACCTGCCGGCCACCGCCACCCAGGCCGACCTGGAGCAGGCCATCGGGCGCTTCAACGCGGACCCGGCCGTGCACGGGCTGCTCGTGCAGTACCCCGTCCCGGCCCACATGGACTACGACGCGGCGCTTCAGCGCATCGACCCGGACAAGGACGTCGACGGCATGCACCCGCTCAACATGGGTCGGCTCGCGGTCGGCCTGCCCGGCCCGCTGCCGTGCACGCCCGCGGGGATCGAGGCGCTGCTGGCGCACTACGAGATACCGGTGGCGGGGCGCGAGGTCGTGATCCTCGGCCGGGGCGCGACGCTCGGGCGGCCGCTGGCGATGCTGCTCGCGCAGAAGCGGCCGACAGCCAACGCGGCGGTGACCGTGGTGCACACCGGCGTGCCCGACTGGGACCGGTACACGCGGCGGGCGGACATCCTTGTCGCGGCCGCCGGCGTGCCGGGCATCATCCGGCCGGAGCACGTCCGGCCGGGGGCGGTGGTGGTCGGTGCCGGCGTGCGGTACGAGGGGCGGCGGCTCCTGCCGGACGTGGACGAGGCGTGTGCGGAGGTCGCCGGCGCGATCACCCCTCGGGTGGGCGGGGTCGGGCCCACGACGGTGGCGATGCTCTTCCGCAACGCGGTGCGCGCCGCCGCCGTTCGAACAGATGGCCGACACGCCGGCTAGCCTCCCCCACTTCGGGTCCTCGCCGTGGCACGTTGAAGAACTACAACCGGGTAGTTCCCGCTTCCAGTGAGCGAGCTCGCGAGCGAACCATTGGGCTCAGTGGTGACAAACGACGCTGCCGCCACAACCAGACGGCCGTAGCAGAGGAGAGACCCGTGCGAGAGATGCACTGTGCTACCTGTCAGGCCGAGATGCCGTTCGAGGCACTGCCCGTGTCCGCCGAAGACGACGGCGCCGACGAGTTTCCCGAGCTGGTCTGCACCGGCTGCGGCACCGCCGTGGTGGTCGCGCCCTTCACCCTGCGGGTCTGGCTGCGCGGCCGGGGCACCGCGATCGCCCCACAGCAGCGCAGAGCGGCCTAGAGCGCCGCACGCTATATCGGTAGACCCGCGCACGCTCCTGGGCCACCGTGGCCCTTGTGAACGACGCTGAGCGGCGGGTCTGGGGGCGGCTCCCCGACGGCACCCGCGATTCGCTGGCCGCGCTGCCGGCCTCCGACCTCCAGACCTTGCTGCTCTCGGTGGCCCGGATGCGCGCCTCCCGGGTACGCCCGCCAGACCTGCTGCGCCGCTGGCGCGAAGACCGCTTCGTCCGCCCCGCCCCCAGCGACCCCCGCGCGCTTGCCGCCCTGGAAGCCCGGATGTGGCGGCGGCTGCCCGCCGACTTCGAGGGCGTGGAGCTGTCGCCGGTCGTGCCGCTTGGCACGTGTTCGGCGGTCACGCCGCAAAGCCAGGACCGGATCGTCTCCACCGTGCGGAGCGCCGAGGTGGTCAGCGACTCCACCAACGCGCTCGCCATCGAGGCCGCCGACCGGCGACTGCGCCAGCCCGCCGGCGGCGAGGTGCACCTCGCCGCGTGCCACCGCATGCTGCGGGCGCAACGCTTCCCGGCGGGGTTCGGATCGCATTTCCGCCTCTTCACGCTGGTCTCCAGCGCCCGCGACACCGGCTCCGGCGCTACCGAGGCGCGGCTGCTGGTCCGCCACCTGAGCTACTGGCAGAGCGTCCTGCCCGCGGAGGCCAGGCCGCGGCTCATGTACACCGTCTTCGACAGCCCGGTGCTCCGCGACCGGATCGACGACACCGTGGCACCCGCCGTGCACATCGTCGAACAGCCCGACCGGCAGCACGGCCGCGGCTACTACGTCGACGGGGCCGTCCGCATCGCGGCCGGAGACGGTGACGAGATCGGCGACGGCGGCTTCACGACCTGGACCGCGCAGCTGATGGGCAACGCCAAGGAGCGCTGCCTGGTCTCCTGCGTGGCCACCGAGCGGCTGGCCACCATCCTCGGGCCTGAGGTCGCCTAGTGCTCGGCGGTGCGGCGGGTGCCGGTGTAGTACTCGAACAGCAGGCCGCACGTCGCGGCGGTGACCGCGATCATGCCGGCCACCAGCAGCCAGACCATCCAGAACACCAGGCCGAGGCCGGCCACCGTCGCGGCGAGCGCGAGGCCGAAGGGCCAGTAACTGCCCGGGCTGAAGAATCCGATCTCGCCCGCGCCCTCGGCGATCTCGGCGTCCGACCGGTCTTCCGGCCGGGGGTCGATGCGGCGGGACACGAACCAGAAGAAGCCACCGCACATCGTCGTCAGCAGGGCGGAGAGCAGCAGCGCGATCGTGCCCACCCAGTCGAGGCCGATGTCGTACCAGGTCCACCACGCGTAGACGGCGCAGGCGACGTAGAGGAACACCGACACGACGGCGAAGATCTTGTACTCGGTCTTCATCGCGCTGTCCTCATTCTCCGCCGGACGGATTGAAGTTCGAGACGTTGCGCTTCGTTTCGAACGGCTCGGTGGTGGTCGCCAGCGGCTCCTCACCGATCGAGGTCAACGCCTCCTGCGTCGTGGCGCCATCCCGCTTGGCCTGGAGGAACCGCTCGTACTCGTCCGGCGAGACCACGCGCAGCTCGAAGTTCATCATCGAGTGGTAGGTGCCGCACAGCTCGGCACACCGCCCCACGTACGCGCCCTCCTGGTCGATGCTCGCGACCTCGAAGACGTTGCGCACGTTGCCGGGGAAGACGTCGCGCTTGAAGAGCAGCTCGGGCACCCAGAACGAGTGGATGACGTCCTTGCTGGTCTCCTCGAAGCGGATCGGCTGGCCGGTGGGGAGCACGAGCACCGGGATCACGTCGCTGGAGCCGAGCGTGGAGGCGACGGTGTTGGCGTCTTCACCCTCGCCGTCGCGGTAGTTGAACTGCCAGTTCCACTTGAAGGCGACGACCTCGACCACCACCGGGTCGTCGTACCGGCCGGTCTTGTCGACATCCGTCTGGACGACCGCCGTGTAGTAGAACAGCACGCACACGACCAGGATCGGGGCGATCGTGTAGAGGAACTCCATCGGCATGTTGTAGCGGGTCTGCACCGGCAGCTCGGCGCCGCGCTTGCGGTAGCGCACCACGCACCAGAAGATCAGGCCCCACACCAGCGCGCCGACCGCGAGGGCCGCGATGGTCGAGCCGATCCACAGGTCGTACATGCGGTTGGCCTGCGGTGTGATGCCTTCTTCCGGCCAGCCGAAGCCACTGAACGCCGACCCGACGTCACAGCCCCCCAGCAGGGTCACCAGTGCCAGAGCGCCGGCGCCGAGCCCGGCGAGCCGGCCAACCCGGCCGCGCGCACCCCTTGCGATCACCTGGTCCTGCCTCCCTAGCAGTGCCGTAGCAAGCAACCGGCACATTACTCGACCATGCATCTACTACACGTCGTGGGGGTAGGTAGCGTCGCACTCATGCAGGCGTTCTTCGACGCCGCCTCGGGCGCGCCGCTCCACCCGGTCGCGCGCCAGGCGCTGCTCGCCGCCCTCGACGACGGCTGGGCCGATCCCGGAAAGCTTTATACGCAGGCCCGCCGGGCACGCCAGCTTCTCGACGCGGCGCGGTCCGCGACCGCCGAGATTCTGGGGGTACGGCCGGACGAGATCGCCTTCACCCCCGGCGGCACCGCCGCGGTGTGGTTGGCGATCGAGGGTGCCCGGAGAGGGCGGCGCCGGATCGGTAGCACCCTTGTGCACTCGGCGATCGAGCATTCCGCCGTGCTCCACGCGGCGGGTGACGACGGGGTGAGCGTGCCGGTCGACCGGCTCGGCCACCTCGACCTGGCCGCGTGGCGGAGGGCGGTGGGCGGTGACGGTGTCGCCCTCGCCGCGCTGATCAGCGCCAGCCACGAGGTGGGCACGGTCCAGCCGGTGGCCGAGGCGGCCGAGGCGTGCGCCGCACACGGTGTACCCCTCTATGTGGACGCGGCCCAGTCGGTCGGCCGGGTGCCGGTACCCGATGGGTGGTCTCTGCTGACGGCGAGCGCGCGCAAGTGGGGCGGCCCGGCCGGGGTGGGGCTTCTGGTGGTGCGCAAGGGGACGCGCTGGATCTCGCCGTACCCCGAGGATGGTGGCCGGGACACCGGCCGTGACCTGCCCGCGATCGTGGCCGCCGCGGCGGCCCTGCGTGCGGTGGCCGCGGAGGCCGTGGCCGAGGCGGCGCGGCTGGGTCCGCTGGTCGACCGCGTCCGGGCCGTAGTGCCCGCGACGGTGCCGGACGTCGAGGTGGTCGGCGACCCGGTGGCGCGGCTGCCGCACCTCGTCACGTTCTCCTGCCTGTACGTGGACGGCGAGGCGCTGCTGCACGCGCTCGACCGGCGCGGCTTCGCGGTGTCGTCGGGCTCGTCGTGCACGTCGTCCACGTTGCGCCCCAGTCACGTGCTGGAGGCGATGGGCGTGCTGTCGCACGGCAACGTGCGCGTCTCGCTGCACCGGCAGACCACGGAGGCCGAGGTGGAGCGCTTCCTGGCCGAGTTGCCGGGCGTCGTGGCCGACCTGCGCGCCGAGGCGGGGGTGATGGGCCTGTGATCGTGCTGGACTGCCTCGGCCAGCGGTGCCCGCTGCCGGTGATCGCGCTGGCCCGGCGCCTGCCCGAGGTCGAGGTGGGCGAGGTCGTACGGGTGCTCGCCGACGACCCCGCGGCGGCCAACGACATCCCGGCCTGGTGCCGGATGCGCGGGCAGGAATACGTGGGCGCGACGACCGTCGACGGCTCTCCCGCCTTCGACGTGCGCCGCGCCCGGTAAACCGATCAGGGGAGGTGCGGGCGGACCTCCTCGGCCGCCTCGTCGCCGTACGCGCCGGCGAGGCGCTTGAGGAACGCGTCGGACCGGATTTCGTACTCCTGCGGGCCGACCGTCTCCAGCACCAGCGCGGCGACGAGCGAGCCGACCTGCGCGGAGCGCTCCAGGCTCAGGCCCCACGAGCGGGCGGAGAAGAAGCCGGCGCGGAAGCCGTCGCCGACGCCGGTGGGGTCTTCGGTGCGCACGTCCGGCACGACCGGCACGTGGATGCGCTCGAGGTCGCGCCCGGTGATCTCGACACCGTCCTTGCCGAGCGTGGTGACCCGGATGCCGACAAGGTCGAGCATCTGCTCGCCGGAGAGGCCGGTCTTGTTTTCCAGCAGCGACTTTTCGTAGTCGTTGGTGAGCAGGTAGGCCGCGCCGTCGATGAGCTTGCTCAGGTCGCCGCCGTCCATCCGGGCCATCTGCTGGGAAATGTCCGCGACGAACGGGTAGCCGCGCTCGCGGCACTCCTGCGAGTGGCGGATCATCGCGTCGGGGTCGTTGGGGCTGACCAGCACCAGGTCGAGCCCGCCCACCCGGTCGGCGACCGGGGCGAGCTCGATGTTGCGGGCCTCGCTCATCGCGCCGGCGTAGAACGAGGCGATCTGGCACAGGTCGTTGTCAGTGGTGCAGACGAAGCGCGCGGTGTGTGCCACCTCGCTGACGTGCACCGACTCGCAGTCGACGCCGTGGCGCTCCAGCCACGAGCGGTAGTCGGCGAAGTCGGCGCCCACCGCGCCGAGGAGCACGGGGCGCAGACCGAGCTGGGCCATGCCGAACGCGATGTTGGCGGCGATGCCACCGCGCCGCACGACCAGGTCGTCGACAAGGAACGAGAGCGAGACCTTGTGGAGCTGGTCGGCGATGAGCTGGTCGGCGAACCGGCCAGGGAAGTGCATCAGGTGGTCGGTGGCGATCGAGCCGGTAACGGCGATCTTCATAGCGCCCTCGCGATCGGGTACGGGGGGTGTCCGGTGCGCCGTCAGCCTACCCACACCGTTAGAGCCCTGGTCGCGTCACAGTCGTGTTCCGGCCACCGTCAGGACACAAGAGTGGGCCACCCCGATGCGGGTGGCCCACTCCGAACGTGCTGTGTCGAGGTGGCGGCTCAGTGGAACGAGTCGCCGCACGCGCACGAGCCCTGCGCGTTGGGGTTGTCGATGGTGAAGCCCTGGGCGTCGATCCGGTCGGCGAAGTCGATCGTGGCGCCGGACAGGTAAGGCGCGCTCATGCGGTCGACGACGACCTCGACACCGTCGAACCCTGCGACCACGTCGCCGTCGAGCGAACGCTCGTCGAAGAAGAGCTGGTAGCGCAGGCCCGAACAGCCGCCCGGCTGCACCGCGACCCGCAGCCGCAGGTCGTCGCGGCCTTCCTGCTCGATCAGGGCCTTGACCTTCTGCGCCGCGACATCGGTGAGGACAACGGTGGTCGGGGCCTTGGCCTCGCTCGACTCGGTCTGCGTCGGAGTGGTCACTTGGAAGTCTCCCTGTGCCGGTGCGGATGGTTGCTCTCTACCGCGGATGGTTTGGTACTTATCTGGCAACGCTAGCCCGCTGGCCGGCGATTCCCAATGGAGCGTCACCCGAGTCTAGGCCAGTTTCACCCAGAATCTCAGTGAGCACCGCACGCTGAGTGGGTCTGGCGGCCTGCTGGCGGCGCCGGCCCTCGTCGGTCAGTGTGACGAAGACCCCTCTGCGGTCCTGCTCGCACAGGGCCCGACAGACGAGGCCGTCGCGCTCCAGGCGGGCGACCGCCCGGGAGAGCGCACTCTGGCTGAGATAGACCTGCTCACCGAGCTCCTGCATGCGGAGCTTGCTCTCCGCCGCCCCGGCCAGCCGGTCGATCACTTCGAACTCGCTCATGCCCAGCCCGTGCCGCTCCTGAAGCTCACGCTCCAGTGCACACGAGGCATCGTGGTAGCGCTGCGCGAGCGCGCGCCACGCCAGGACGATGCCGGGTTCCTCGGACACCCGGGCATCTTATCAGATGTACGTGCATTAGATGCACACACATCAGCGGCTCCACTGGCTGGCCAGGCGCTTGGCGATCTCGCGCAGGCCGTCGGCGGGACGGGCCATCGCCTCCTCCTCGCTGCCGAAGTGCTCGGTCAGCGACCACGACTCGGTCACACCCGCGGCGGAGGCCTCCCGGCGACCGGCGCTCACCTGCCCGGCGACCACCAGGCAGGGCACGCCGCGCTCGGCCGCGGCGGCGGCGACACCGGCCACGACCTTGCCGCGCAGCGACTGGAAGTCGAAGGAACCCTCACCGGTGATCACCAGGTCCGCGGCATCGAACGCGGCGTCCAGCCCGATCAGGCGGTTCACCATGTCGATACCCGACTCGCACCGGCCGCCCAGCGCGAGGATCGCGGCGCCCAGACCGCCCGCCGCGCCGGCGCCGGCCAGACCAGCCACGCCGGGCGGGCAGGTGGGGAGCTTCTCCAGCACGCCGGCCCACCGCTCCAGGGCGGAGTCGAGCAGCATGATGTCCTCGCGGGTGGCGCCCTTCTGCGGCCCGTACACGTTGGATGCCCCGTGCAGCCCGGTCAGCGGGTTGTCCACGTCGGTGGCGGCGACGAGGGTCACGTCGCGCAGCCGCGGCTCCCCGCCCAGCCCGGCGACCGCGACCAGCGCCGCACCGCCGTAGGGCAGGGCGTACCCGGACCCGTCGACCGGCGCCGCGCCCAGTGCGGCCAGCATGCCGGCGCCGCCGTCGTTCGTCGCGGAGCCACCGAGGCCGACCACGACGGTGCGTGCGCCGCTCTCCACCGCGTGCGCGATCAAAATCCCGAGGCCGAACGAGGTGGCGGCCCGGGGGTCGCGCTCTGTCTTCGCGAGGAGGTGCAGGCCGCAGGCCTGGGCGCTCTCCACGTACGCGGTGTCGCCCACCACCAGCACCTCACCCGCGGCGGGGCGGCCGAGCGGGTCGACGGTCTCCACCGGCACCGCCCGGCCGGGTAGGGCGGCCGCCAGTACCTCCACGAAGCCCGGCCCGCCGTCCGACAGCGGGCGCGTGACGATCTCGTCCTGGGGCTTCTCGTCGTGCCAGGCCTCCGCGACCGCCGCGGCCACGTCCGGAGCCGAGAGCGTGCCGGCGAACTTGTCCGGGCAGATCAGTACGCGCATGAGTCCGCAGTGTGGCAGGACACAGCGTCCGGCCTGCGCTCGGGCGCATCATGGAGGGCGTGACTTCAACGTGGATCGAGCCGTCGAGCACCGGTGCCGCCCTCCTGCTGCTCGGCCGGGGCAGCGACCCCTCCGCCGAGAAGGGTGTCGAGTGCCCCGGCGAGCTGCCCTCGCCGAGTGACCCCACGCTGGTCGAGCGCGCGCGCCGGGCCAAAGCCGCGCTCGGCGACCGCCTCTTCGTGCTGGGACACCACTACCAGCGCGACGAGGTGATCCAGTTCGCCGACGTGACCGGCGACTCGTTCAAGCTGGCCCGCGAGGCGGCGGCCCGGCCCGAGGCGGAGTTCATCGTCTTCTGCGGCGTGCACTTCATGGCCGAGAGCGCCGACATCCTCACCTCCGACGCGCAGAAGGTCGTGCTGCCCGACCTCGGCGCCGGCTGCTCGATGGCCGACATGGCCGCGCTCTCCCAGGTGGAGACCGCGTGGGAGCTGCTGGAAGACCTCGGCATCGCCGGGTCCACGATCCCCGTCACGTACATGAACTCGTCGGCCGACATCAAGGGCTTCGTCGGCCGCAACAACGGCGTCGTGTGCACCTCGTCCAACGCGAAGCGGGCGCTGACCTGGGCGTTCGAGCGAGGCGAGAAGGTGCTGTTCCTGCCCGACCAGCACCTCGGGCGCAATACGGCCGTCCTGGAGATGGGCTTCGACCTGGACGACTGCGTCCTCTACAACCCGCACAAGCCCAACGGCGGCCTCACCGCCGAGCAGCTGCGCGACGCCAAGATGATCCTGTGGCGGGGGCACTGCTCGGTGCACGGCCGCTTCACCCTGGAGTGCGTCGAGCAGGTGCGCGAGCGGGTGCCGGGCGTCAACGTGCTGGTGCACCCCGAGTGCCGCCACGAGGTGGTCACGGCCGCCGACCAGGTCGGCTCGACCGAGTACATCATCAAGGCCATCGAGGCGGCGCCGGCCGGCTCGGCGTGGGCGGTGGGCACCGAGCTCAACCTCGTGCGGCGGCTCGCCAACGCCCACCCGGACAAGCAGATCATGTTCCTCGACCGCAACGTCTGCTACTGCTCCACGATGAACCGCATCGACCTGCCCCACCTCGTGTGGGCGCTGGAGGAGCTGGCCGCCGGACGCCTGGTCAACCAGATCACAGTGGACACCGACACGGCTCACCACGCGCGCGTCGCGCTTGACCAGATGCTCGCCCTTCCGTAACGCTGTGTAGCTTGCCGTTTACGGTCTCCCCGTTTCGTGCCACCTCATACGGTGTGCACCCCGCCCGACAGGTCACGGAGCGCTATGCTCCTCGGGCGGCAAGCGGGGGCACAGTGCCGCGCTAGGGGCCATCTGGTGGAGGTTGTGCGTTGACCGTGAATGACGTGCTGACCGTGCATGGCGGCACTCCGCTGCACGGGCGGATCCGGGTCCGCGGTGCCAAAAACCTCGTCTCCAAGGCGATGGTGGCGGCACTGCTGGGCGACGCGCCGAGCCGGCTCTACGACGTGCCGCGCATCCGCGACGTCGAGGTCGTGCGCGGCCTGCTGGAGCTGCACGGCGTCCGGGTCAGCGACGGCGCGGAGGACGGCGAGCTGATCCTCGACCCGGCCAACGTCGCCAGCGCCACCTCTGACGAGATCAACGTGCACGCCGGCTCCAGCCGCATCCCGATCCTGCTCTGCGGCCCGCTGCTGCACCGGCTCGGGCACGCGTTCATCCCCGACCTGGGCGGCTGCCACATCGGCCCGCGCCCGATCGACTTCCACATCCAGGCGCTGCGCGAGTTCGGCGCGGTCGTCGACAAGGCCGCCGACGGCATGCACCTCACCGCGCCGAACGGG
Organism: Phytohabitans sp. LJ34; assembly: GCF_052068095.1. Classification (NCBI taxonomy): domain Bacteria; kingdom Bacillati; phylum Actinomycetota; class Actinomycetes; order Micromonosporales; family Micromonosporaceae; genus Phytohabitans; species Phytohabitans sp. LJ34. The sequence continues at coordinate 56,935 of NZ_JBQHDG010000021.1, forward strand.
CTGCACGGCACCAAGCTGGAGCTGCCGTACCCGAGCGTGGGCGCCACCGAGCAGGTGCTGCTGACCGCGGTGATGGCCGACGGCGTGACCGAGCTGCGCAACGCGGCGGTCGAGCCGGAGATCATCGACCTCATCTGCGTCCTCCAGAAGATGGGCGCGATCATCAAGGTGCACACCGACCGGGTGATCGAGATCCAGGGCGTCCCCCGCCTCGGCGGATACACCCACCGCCCGATCCCCGACCGCATCGAGGCGGCCAGCTGGGCGGCGGCCGCGCTGGCCACCGGCGGCGACATCGAGGTGCTCGGCGCCGAGCAGGTCGACATGATGACGTTCCTCAACGTCTTCCGCTCGGTCGGCGGGGCGTACGAGGTGACCGACACCCGACCGCCGCGCGACGGCTCCCCCGGCCAGGAGGGCAAGATCCGGTTCTGGCACCCGGGCGGCGAGCTCAGGGCCGTGGCGCTGGAGACCGACGTGCACCCCGGCTTCATGACCGACTGGCAGCAGCCGCTCGTCGTGGCGCTCACCCAGGCGCGCGGGCTTTCGATCGTGCACGAGACCGTGTACGAGCAGCGGCTCGGCTACACCGAGGCGCTCAACTCGATGGGTGCCACGATCCAGGTCTACCGCGACTGCCTCGGCGGCACGCCGTGCCGCTTCGGCCGGCGCGACTTCAAGCACTCCGCGGTGATCGCCGGGCCGAGCAAGCTGCACGCCGCCGACCTGGTCATCCCCGACCTACGGGCCGGGTTCAGCCACCTGATCGCGGCACTGGCGGCCGAGGGCACCTCCCGGGTGTACGGCGTCGACCTGATCAACCGGGGCTACGAGGACTTCGAGGCGAAGCTGGCCGCCCTGGGCGCGCACGCCGAGCGCGCGTGATCCCGGTACCCTCGTGAGCGTGCCGTCACTGTTCCGCCGCAAGCCCGACCTCGCAGAAGAAGAGGAGGAGGTCGTAGAGACCTCCGCCGACGAGGAGACCGAGGCCGCCCGCCCGAAGGGCTACACGCCGAGCAAGAAGGAGCTCGGCGTCGAGACGCCCAAGCGCGCCAGCTCCAATCGGCGCCGGGCGGTCGAGCCCGCGCCGGCCAACCGCCGCGAGGCGTACAAGAAGATGCGGGAGAAGCAGCGCGCCGAGCGCGCGGAGGCGTCGGCCGGCATGCGGGCCGGTGACGAGCGCTACCTGCTCGCGCGCGACCGCGGCCCCGAGCGGCTGCTGGCGCGCAACGTCGTCGACTCGCGGCGCACGGTGGGCACCTGGTTCTTCGGTGGCGCGCTGGTCGTGCTGATCGGCTCGTCGGGCGCGATGCCGCCGGCCATCCGCCTGGTGTCCAACCTGCTCTGGGCCGCCCTGGCGCTCGGCGTCATCGTCGACTCGGTGCTGATCTCCCGCAAGGTCAAGCGGCTGGTCCGCGAGCGCTTCCCGAAGTCGACCCAGCGCATGGGCTCGCTCTACCTCTACGCGATCACCCGCTCGATCACCTTCCGGCGGATGCGCATGCCGAAGCCCAAGGTGCAGATCGGCGACGCGGTCTGAGACGGTGGCGTTCGCCGGTTTTCCCGCTGAGGCCTTCGCGTTCTACGAAGGGCTCGAGGCTGACAACTCGAAGACCTACTGGACCGCGCACAAGGACGTGTACGACACCTGCGTGCGCGGGCCGATGAGCGAGATGGCGGCGGAGCTGGCGGGTGTGGTACGCGCCGAGCCAAAGGTCTTCCGGCCGCACCGCGATGTGCGCTTCTCCAAGGACAAGTCGCCCTACAAGACCCATCAGGGCGCGTTCTTCGAGGTAGCCAGCGGTGTCGGCTACTACCTGCACATCGACGCCGAGGGCCTGTTTACGGCGGCCGGGTTCTACGCGCACACACGGGAGCAGACGGTCCGCTTTCGGGCCGCGGTCGACGCCCCCGCCACGGGTATCGAGCTGGAGAAGATCGTCCGGACGCTCACCCGCCACGGCTTCACCCCCGGCGGTGACCGGGTGCGCACGCGTCCGCGCGGCTGCCCGCCCGACCACCCGCGCCTGGAGCTGATGCGCCACGAGGCACTGACCGCCGGGCGGCGCCACGCCGCGGGCCCGGAGCTGGAGGGGCGCGCCTCCTACGACCTCGTCCGCACCGACTGGCGGCGCCTGCGCCCGCTCGTCGACTGGGTGGAGGCCAACGTCGGCCCGTTCGAGGCCGAGTAGGCGCGCCCGCCAAGACTCTGCTGGCTGCGCTCGCTCCGCTCGCCGCCGCCCCGGGCAGCCGGATCGGTCCGCCCTCGTCGCGTACGGACCTCGCCGGCTCCGGGGCGTTGTGCTCGGACGGCCAGCCGCGCGCACCGCTCCCGCCGCGGGCGCCGCGGGCCGGCCGCCCGAGGCTCGGGTGATGCCGGGCACGCAACAGCGCCGTGTGTTGACGCGCAGCACCGTGGCGAGCGCGGACGCGGCCGACCAGTGCCGGGCTCGGGTGGCGGGCTGGCCGCCCCGGAGCGCGACCCGCCAGTGATGCCCGGCCCGCACCGCGCGCGGCAGGCGCGCGTAGACCACCTGGCGCACCGCCGGGTCGGCGAACGCGTAGTCCGCGCCGGCCACCGGCACCAGCAGGTCGCCGAGCCGCGCCAGCGCCTCGCGCGCCGTGGCCGGCTCGTCGCCGAGCAGCATGGCGAGCGCCTCCGCCGAGATCGCGTCGCCGAGGATCGAGGCGGCACCGAGGACCCTGCGGTCGCGCTCGTCGAGCCGGCCGAGGCGGGCGGAGGCGATGCCGCGCACGCGCGGGGGCATCGGCGGCTCCCCCGCGTCGGGCCAGCCGTCGGCGGCGACCGCGCGGGTGTACTCCACGGCGTAGCCGGGAATGCCGCCGCAGAGCGGGGCGAGGCGGCCGGCCAGCTGGCGCGGCAGGCCGGCGCGGTCGAGCAGATGCCGCAGCAGCCGGCCGCTGCCGGCGGCGCCGAGCGGCTCCAGCACCACCGCCAGTGCCGTCCCGGCGGCGGCCCGGCCGGCGTCGGCGGCGGCCAGCGGCCCGAGCCCCACCGCTGGCGCCCTTTCGGCGGCGGCCAGCGGCCCGAGCGCCACCGCTGGCACCATTTCGGCGGCGGCCCGGTCGGTGACCACGACCGCCAGCGGCAGCGGGCCGAGCCGGGCCGGGAGCTCCGCCGCGAACGTGCGGGTCGCCGGGTCGGACAGGTGCAGGTCGTCGAGGAGCAGCGCGAGCGGCCGGCGCGCGGCGGCACCGCGGAACACGGCCAGGAGCGCGCTCTCCACCGCGCGGTCGGGACCGGACGTGCCGGTGCCGGCGAGCAACGTGGACAGTCCACGTAGGACGGTCGGCAGGTCGGCCGGCGCCACCAGGTCGGCCGCCCAGGCCCGCAGGCGGCGGCGCGTTTCGGCCGGTCCGCTGGCCTCGCCCACTCCGGCCTGGCGGCGGACCAGGTCGGCCAGCGGCGAGTACCGCCCGCCGCACGGGGTGCCGTATCCCACCCACCACCGCGCACCGGCCGCGGCCAGCGCCTCGCGGGCCAGGCGGGACTTGCCGACGCCGGCGGGACCGGTGACCCGGACGAGCGCGGGCGCCCGCCCGGCGAGCGCGCCGGCGACCGCATCGGCCGCTGTGGACAGCTCGGTGTCGCGGCCGACGAGCGGGATGTCACGGTCGGGCGCCGCCGGCGGCACCGGCGAAAGGGCGCGCCACACGTCGACCGGGACGGGCTTGCCGGCCGGGGTGATCGCGGGCAGCGGCGCGTAGCGCATCCACGGCCCGGTGGCGCCCCGCGTCGCGGCCGTGACCACGACGGTGCCGGGCGCGGCGTGGGTCTGCACCCGGGCGGCGGTGTTGACGACGTCGCCGCAGACCAGCGCCTGTCCCCCGTCTCGCACCGCGGCCAGGTCGACGACCACCTCCCCGGTGGCGACACCGACCCGCGCCCGCACCGGCGTGCCGTCGGGGCAGGCGAGGCCGGCGAGCTCGCGCTGCACGTGCAGGCCGGCGAGCACCGCCCGGTACGCGTCGTACTCGTCGGAGTCGGTCGCGCCGAAGACGACGAGGACCGCGTCGCCGACGTACTTCTCCACCACGCCGCGCCAGCGGTGGACGGCTCGGGTGACACGGCTGAAGTAATCCCGCTGGAGGGCGCGCACATCCTCCGGATCGAGCCGGCTGGCGAGGCGGGTGAAGCCGACCAGATCCACGAAGAGAACGCTCACCCAGCGGCGCTCGTCCCGGGCGGCCGGCGAGACGGCGGCCGGGGAGCGGGATGCCGGTGTGCGGTCGCCAAGGGACCACGTCATGTGAATCATGATTGGCCCGATGGCGTCCCGAATCGAAGGTACCCATGTCCCAAACCGCGTGGCCGGACGGCGCCAATAACTCACCGTATCAGCGGCGGCTTTTCCGACTCAGCCTTCGATTCCGGCGTCGCGGGCGCGGAGGGCGGCCTGCACGCGACTGTCCACGCCGAGCTTTTCGAACACTGCCGTGAGGTAGTTACGGACCGTCTTCTCGTTGAGCCCCATGCCCCGGCCGATCTCGGCGTTGGTGGCGCCCCGCACCAGGCCGGCGAGGATCTTCCGCTCCTGCCCGGTCAGCTTGTCGAACGGGGGTGGCAGCTGGGTCGGCGTGCCCTGGAGCGTGGTCAGCACCTCGGGCCCGACCTTCGGACCGAGCACCACGCCGCCGTCGGCCACGGTGCGGAGCGCGTCGACGATCGTGTCGGGCTCGGTGTCCTTGAGCACGTATCCCCGCGCGCCGGCCTTCAGCGCGCGGGCCACCCGGTCCTTGTCGTCGTACAGCGTGACGATGAGCACCCGGACGCCGGGGCAGAGGCTCACGATGCGCCGCGTCGCCTCGATGCCGTCGCCGTCGGGAAGGTTGATGTCCATCGCCACGACCTGTGCCTTGGTGCTCACCGCCGCGCGCACGGCCTCGTCCACAGTGGCCGCCTCGGCCACGCTCGCCACCCACTCCTCGTCTTCGAGCATCGCCCGGAGCCCGCGCCGCACCACAGGGTGGTCGTCGACGATCAGCACCCGGCAACGTGGCAGCACGTTTCACCTCGGCGTCAAGGGCGGCAATTGGCCGCCCGCATGTTAACGCCGGGAAAGCCGGAATGCGTACCCTCAAAGGGACGAATCACCAGGCTTTCGGGCGAGACGCCCCAACGGGATCGGCAGCTGCACGCGCACGGCCGTGCCACGCGGCTCGCCCGGCCGGACCACACATTCGCCGCCCAGCTCGGCCGCGCGCTCCCGCATGGACTCCAGGCCGACGCCGAAGTGGCCGTTGCCGGCGGACACGATCCCGACACCGTCGTCGACGACGTCGATGCTCAGCGCGCGGTCGGCGTCGACGGTGATGCGGCAGCTCTCCGCCCTGGCGTGCTTGGCCACATTGGTCAGTGCCTCGCTGACGATGCGGTACGCCGCCACCTCGATCGCCGCAGGCAGCCCGTCGAGATGCGTGGCCACGTGCAGGTCGATGGTGAGCGAAGGGCTGTGGAAGCGCTGGCACTGCGCGCGCAGCGCGGCCTCCAGCCCGCGGTCGAGCTCGGCCGGCCGGTGCAGGTGGTCGAGCAGCTGGCGCACCTCGGACCGGCACATCTGGAGGTCGGAGGTCATGTCTTCGAGGATGCGGCGCACCCGCTCCGGCTCGCCCGCCGCCTTGCGGGCCGCCCGCATCTGCATGCCGATGCCGGTGAGCGCGGGGCCCACGCCGTCGTGCAGGTCGCGGCGCAGCCGCTTGCGCTCCTCCTCACGGGCGGTGATGAGCCGCTCGCGGGAGTCCTGGAGGTCGCGGATGAGCCGGGTCGCCTCGGTCACCGCCGCGAAGTACTGCGCCACGTCGCCGAGCAGCCGCCGCTCCCGCTGGGTGAACCGGTCGCCCACACGCCGGGTCGCCACGAGCAGCTGGCCGAGCGGCTCGCCGCGCGCCACCATGTCGAACTCTTCCAGCCGCGTGCCGGTGCGGCCGTGCTCGGCCACCAGCCGCGGTCCGTCCGGAGTAGACACCCGCACCGCCACGTACGGCACGCGGAGTGAACCGGCGATCGCGCTGGTCAGTAGCGGCAGCATCGCGTCCGGGTCGGTGGTCGTGCCGTGCAGGTCGCCGAGGTTGACGATCACCTGGTACGGGTCGTCGCGCTCGCCGTAGAGCAGGCGGTCGACGACGCGCTGCACCCGGCGGCGTACCGGCTCGAAGGCCACCGCGATCATGCCGGTGGCGACCAGCGAGGCGTTCGAGGTGCTCCCGCGCATCACCAGGTCGCGCAGGATCGCGACGATCGCCACGAACCCGCCGATCAGCAGGAGCGTCATCAGCAGCCACACGACCGAGCGGTTGATCACGCGGTCGAGGTCGTACAGCCGGAACTTCAGCACCGCGACGGTCATCGCGAGCGGCACCACGGCCGCGGTGAGCGCCCAGGCCCCGGCCAGGCCGAAGCCCTCCAGCACGAGCCCGACCGGGAAGAGCACCACGGCCGGCAGGAGGCAGGCCAGCTGCTGGCGGGTCTCGCCGGTGGCGCGGCGCCACCGCGACACGAGCGAGGCCACCACCGCGACGAGGCCGGCGCCGATGGCCAGGACGGCGACCTTGGCGGTGGCGTCGAGCGCCTTGCCCAGGCTGTCCAGCGGGACATCCGGCGTGGTGACGAGGTCGCGCGGGTGGTCGAGCGCGGCGACCGCGAGTGCCACCGCCGCGACGGCCGCGGCACCCGCGATCCCGATCGCCACGGCCCGCCACCGCGGCGAGGGCAGGTGCCCGTCCGGGAAGTACAGCAAGGAGAGCACGACGAGCCCCAGCGGCGGCACGCCCGACCACTGGGTGAACCACGCGAGCGGCACCCACCCGGCCCAGCTCGCCGCCAGGAGCGACGCGCACGCGAACGCTCCGGCGGCGAACATCAGCCGGCCCACCGCGTGCCTCGGCGCACCGGCGAGCACGAACGCGCCGAGCGGCGCGAACACCGCCGCGATGCCCACGGTCAGCAGGACCGACCGCAGCGGTATCGCCCGGTCGTCGACCAACTGTCCAATGAGTACGAGAAGTACGACCGCGACCCCAGCGGCAGCAGCGGCCCACCGCGGCTTTCGCAGCGCACTCATCACGCCTCCTACACTTCCGTTCCGCCCGCTCCGTCCGCTCCGTCGGCGAAGGCGCGGTCAGTGGGCCCAGAAGTTGTGCCACCAGCCGCCGTCGTGCCGCGGCTGGATGGGTCCGGCGTTAGCGTACGAGTGCGAGAAGATCGGTTCGAGTAGCACGTAGCAGTCGGGCAGGCTCCGCCCCTCGAGGACCGCGAGATGGCTGAGCGCCTCGTCGCGCGTCACCTTCGGCTCGTGGCGGGCGATCCGGCTGTCGACGCTGCTGGCCAGGTTGGCCCGGGTGGTGTAGAGCCGCTGCTGCACACCGGTCGCGTTCGGCGCGGAGCCGGAGTCCTTCAGGCCGGTCAGCGCCCCCGTGTCGCTGAGCACCGGCACGAGCTTGCGCCCCTGCACGTCGAAGAACTCGATCCCCTTGAGCTGGTCGGGCTTGACCTCCCGGGTCTCCACGAGGCTCTGCACATCCCGGTAGACGTGCACCATCGCGTTGTTGGTGGCGACCACGAAGAGTGGACCGCCGGATGCCTGCTTCGGTGCGTTCATGATGCGCTCCTCCCGTTCGGTGAGAACCGTCCAGAGGAGACTGAGTCCCGCGCCGTCCTACGCGCCCCCGACAAACGTCCCGCGACTTGCGGGACGCCCCTTTTCCGTGTTGATCAGGGACTTGGTGGGCGTGTCCTACGGCGCGTCGCGACACCAAGTCCCTGATCAACTTGCGCGGGGTTAGGGGACACCGGCCAGGCGGAGCAGCGCGGCCGTTGCCGCCGCCGCCACCACGACCACGACGAAGGGGGCCTTGAGCCAGGCCAGCAGCGCGCCCACCGCCACGCCCAACGGGCGCGCGACGCCGGCGAAGCCGCCGGACTCGGTGAGTGCCGCCGTGCCGGCGAGTGCGGCCAGCAGTGCCGCGGCCGCGAGTGGGAGCATCCGCCGAAGCGGCGCGGGCAGGTCGAGCCGGTCGTGCAGCACCACGCCGGCGACGCGGAAGCCGTAGGTGCCGACGGCCAGCGCCACGATCACCGCGATCAGCATGCGGGTTTCCTTCGCATCAGCAGCAGGCCGCTCAGGGCGAGCAGCACGGGCAGCCCGGCCGGCAGCAGGGGCGTCATCGCGACCGCGACGAGCGCGCCGGCCAGCGCGACGTTTCGGGTCTCCCGGTCGCGCAGCGACGGCAGCAGCAGCGCGATCAGGCCGGCCGGGAACGCCGCGTCGAGCCCCAGCGCGTCCGTGTCGCCGACCGCCTCGCCCAGCAGCACGCCGAGCACGCCGCCGACGTTCCAGCTCACGAAGAGGGTGGCGCCGGTCAGCCAGTACGCCCGGCGCCGCGCGCCCGGGTCGGCCTGCGCCATCGTGAACGCCACCGACTCGTCGATCAGGATGTGGCTGCCGATCAGCCGGCGGCGCCAGCCGGTGCCGACCGCGTCCGCCACGGCCAGGCCGAAGGGAAGGTGGCGGGCGTTCAGCAGCAGACCGGCGAAGACGGCCGCGAACGGGTTGCCGGCCGCGATGAGGCCGACCGCCATGAACTGGGAGCCGCCGGCGAAGACCACGACCGACATGGTGATGACCGCCCAGGCCGGCAGCCCGGCGGCGATCGCGATCGCACCGAACGACATGCCGACCGCGAACACGGCCAGCCCGATCGCGCCGACATCCCGAGCCAGGGAGCTGTCTGCTGTTCGTTCTGCCGTACGCATAGTACAAAATAGTGAACACACGAACCCGTGTTCGTCAAGTCGAACGGATCGGATGATGGACCGAACAGCGCCCCCGCTCGCCACGATCGCCGCCGCGCTACGCCGCGAACGGGAGAAAGCCGGCATCTCGCTTACCGAGCTGGCCCGCCGCGCCGGGATCGCCAAGTCGACGCTCTCCCAGCTCGAAGCGGGCTCGGGTAACCCCAGCGTGGAGACGCTCTGGTCGCTCGGGGTGGCTCTCGGGGTGCCGTTCAGCCGGCTCGTCGAGCCGCCCACCCCGGCGGTGCGGGTGATCCGCGCCGGCGAGGCGCCCGGCGTCCGGTCCGAGCAGGCCGACTTCACCGGCATCCTGCTCTCGGTCGGCTCGCGCCACGCGCGGCGGGACATCTACCTGGTGGAGCTCGACCCGGGCGCGCTGCGCAAGGCGGAGGCGCACATCCCGGGCAGCGTGGAGCACATGATCGTGGCCCGCGGCCGGGTGCGCACCGGCCCGGCCGCCGAGCCGGTCGAGCTGCGTCCCGGCGACTACGCCGCCTTCCCGGGTGACGTCGAGCACGTGTACGAGGCGCTGGAGCCCGACACGCTCGTCGTGCTCGTCATGGAGCACCCGGACTGAGCGCCCCGTGGTCAGAGGACCTTTGATCACGGGGCGCTGAGGTACAGCTTCGTGACGACCTCTTCGATGTCCGGCTCGACGATCGTGAAGTCGCGGAGGGTGGGCAGGCCGGCCAGGCGGGCGATCACCGGCGCGACCGGACCGTCCACTGTGAACACCAAGCGCCGCCCGTCGGCCTCCACCGCCGCATCCTCCGGCGGCTGGCCGACCGGCTCGTCAAGGTCGACCACGATCCGGCGGCGCGAGCCGTAGCGGGCGTGCAGCGCCTCGATGCTCCCGTCGTGCACCACGCGGCCGTGGTCGATCACGACGAGCCGCCGGCAGAGCCGCTCGATGTCCGCGAGGTCGTGCGTGGTGAGCACCAGCGTGACGTCGCCACCCGCGCCCAGGTCGGCCAGGAACGAACGCACCGCCTGCTTGCTCACCACGTCGAGCCCGATCGTCGGCTCGTCCAGGAAGAGCACCTCCGGACCGTGCAGCAGCGCGGCGGTGAGCTCGCCGCGCATCCGCTGTCCCAGTGACAGCTGGCGCACCGGCGTGTCGACGAACTCGTCGAGGTCGAGCAGCCCGCGGCAGCGGCGCAGCCGGGCGGCGTGCTCGGCGGCGGGTACCCGGAAGATGTGGCGCAGCAGGTCGAACGAGTCGCGCAGCGGCAGGTCCCACCACAGCTGCGAGCGCTGGCCGAAGACCACGCCGATCCGCCGCGCCAGCCGGGTGCGCTGCGGCACCGGGACCAGCCCGCACACCCGCGCCTCCCCCGCCGAGGGCATCAGGATGCCGGTCAACATCTTGAGGGTGGTCGACTTGCCGGCGCCGTTGGGCCCGATGTAGCCGAGCATCTCGCCCCGCTCGACCCGCAGATCCACCCCGTCGACGGCGGCGACCACCCGTTTCTCCCGGCGCAGCCGCCCGGCCTTGACCCTTACCGTGAACTCCTTGCGCAGCCCGCGCGCCTCGATGACGACCGTCATGACCCCGTACTCCGGTAGTGCCTGATGCCGAACCGCCACACGGCGGCGGCCGCGAGCGCCGCGACCACGGCGACCGATGGCGCCGCGTATCCCACCCAGCCCGGCAGGCCCAGCGGGTCGGGCCGGCCGAGGAGCGCCAGCGCCGGGTAGTAGGAGACGAAGGCGAAGCCCATGCCGTACGCCAGGATGCGCCGAAACCATCCACTGTAGACAGTGATCGGGTACGACGTGAAGTCGCGCCCGCCGTAGGTGAACGCGTTGCCGATCTCTCCCGTGTCGATCCACCAGAACGCGACCGCCGCGCTCACCACGAAGATCGCGGCGAAGAACACCACGCCGGCCAGCGGGGCGACCACCACGAGCGCCACCCGTGCGGGCGTCCAGTCGATGCCGGCCATGGACGCGGCGACGGCGAGCACCCCCGTGCCGAAGACGGACCGTGAGATCTTGCGCAGCGGCAGGTCCATGAGCAGCAACTGGGGCAGCGCGCCGAGCGGGCGCACGAGCACCGCGTCGAGCATCCCGGTGCGCACGTAGAACTTGATCCGCTCGATGTTGCCCACCACGAGGTCGGCGGTGGCGAACGCGCACGACGACAACCCCACCACCAGCAGCGCCTCGCGGAGCGTGAAGCCGCCGACGGTACGGCTCACCCGGAAAAGCACCAGGACGGTCACCACGTCCATCACCGTCGCGAAGACGTTCGTGCTCAGCTCCAGCACGAACGAGGCGCGGTACGACGCGAGCGAACGGGCCTGGCCGCGCAGCAGCGCCGTGTACGGCCGCAGGTCAACCACCCTGGATCACCAGCTTCCGCTCGGCCAGCCGCTGCACGCGGCCGCACCCGGCCAGCAGCAGCACCACCCACACCGCCTGGAGCGCCACGAGACCGGCCTGCGTCGCCGGCGGGTCCCGTTCCACGAGGACGTCCAGCGGCGTCTGTAGCAGGCTCGGGAACGGCGTGCCCACCCACAGCGCCACGGCGAGCCAGTCCGGCAGGAAGCGCAGCGGGAAGTACAGCCCGGCCAGCACGCCCGAGCCGAGCGTCCAGGCGATCATCGGCCCGCGCACGTCGTGCAGCCAGTACGCGGAGGCGTTGATCAGGTAGCGGCAGCCGAAGCAGGCCACCACGGCGAGGAACGTGGAGACGGCGAAGAGCGGCCCGGTGATCCACCGCCCGGGCAGGTACATGTCGAAGAAGATCAGCCCGGTCACCACCGGCGGGAAGAGGCGGGTGAGCACGGCGTGGCCGGCCCGCCCAAGGTCCGCCGCCAGGTAGCTGAGCACCGGGTCGACCGGCCGCAGCAGGTCGCTGGCCACGTCACCGGTGCGGATGCGGTCGGCCAGCTCGGTCCAGCCCCAGAGGAGGATCACGGCCAGCAGGCCCTGCCCGGCCCAGACGAAGGTGGCCAGCTGCGCCCGGTCGTACCCGCCGGCCAAGCCCTGTGCGGTGGCGTCCGCGACGGCTAGCAGCACGTAGCAGCGGAGGAAGCCGAAGACCGTGTTCGTGAACGCGCCGGCGAGCGTGGCCATGCGGTAGGTCGAGTACCGCCGGAAGCCCGATCCGGTTATGGCGGCAAATGTCCGAAAGGACACGACAACGTTTTGATGTACCCACCGGGCGCCAGTGGCGTTGACCGAATCCACGCCGATACCCTCTTTCACGACCGCACAGCACCCGAGCCGGGAGACTCTACCGAGTACGTGCGGGGGCACAGCGATACATTTTCCGACGAGGTGAGATCGGCCGTGAGCGAAGCCACGACGGGCTCGCGGCCGAGCATGACCACCAAACCGGGCTTTCACCTCCCTCGGGAGGTGACGTGAGCGAGGATTTCATCGGATACCGGCGCGGCCCGGACGAGCCCTCGTGGGTCAACGAGCAGACCGACGAGTGGGAGGCTCTCCACCCCAGCCTGCGCTACCCCGGTGACACAGGTCGCGACCAGTTGCCGGAAGACACCGACGACCTGGCTCCGCGCCGCCGCTCGAGCACCGGTAGCCGCGGGTCCGCCTCGGTGCCGCCCGTGTCCGGCGCCGGCGTGTACCCGGCGAGCGCCCGCCCCGCCGACCAGCCCGTGGCCAAGCCGATCTCGGCCGAGGATCGCGGCCTGCCCGTGTCACCGCCCAGCGGCGGCGGCAGCGGCATCCGGTGGACCCCCACGCCCGCCCCGGGCCGCCGCCCCGCCGCCGCCCGCGGTCGCGGCGAGCCCACCGGCCCCGGCAAGGACCCGCGCGGCGACCGCGGCCCGGCGGCACCCGGAGACCCCCGCGACCCGCAGCGCGGCCGCGGCGGCCAGGACGAGCGCCGGGCCGACCCGGCAGCCGCCCGCGGCGCGCCCGAGCAGGACCCGCGATATGGCCCCGGCCGCCGCGACGACCGCTATCCCGGATCCGTCCCCCGCGGCGACGAGGGATGGGGCACGCCCGGCCGCACCCCCGGCGACCCCCTGGACGAACGCTGGCCCGCCGACGCCCGCGGCGGCCCAGCCGGCCGCGATGGCTGGGCCGCCGAGGAAGGCTGGGGCGGCCAGGACACCCGCCCGGTCTCCCCCGCCCGCGAAGGCCGCGGCGCCCCAGGCCGCGGCAGCGCGCCCGTCCCCGGCGGCCACGCCGCGGGCCCCGGAGCAGGCGGCGGCCGCGGAGCAGCACCAGGCCCCGGTGGCCGCGGGAGCGCGCCAGGCCCAGGCAGCCACGGCGGTGGCCCAGGCCCAGGCGGACCCGGCGGCGGCGCCCCAGGTCCAGGCGGATACGGCGGCGCCCCAGGTCCAGGCGGTCACGGCGGCGGACCAGGTCCAGGCGGTCACGGCGGCGGACCGGGTGCGGGTGGTCCCGGCGCGGGTGGACGCGCCGCGCCCGGAGACCGGCGGCCAGCCATGCCACCCCCGGGCGAACGCTGGGGCGACGGCGCCCCGGTCCCCGGCGGACGCGGCCGCTCCGACGAACGCTGGGCCGACCCCGCGGCCGGACCAGGCGGACGCGGCACCCCCGACGAACGCTGGGCCGCTGACCGCCGGCGGCCGGCGGCGCACGAGGGCTGGGCCAACGAACCGACCGGCGGCCGACCGACCACCGGGCCGCGCGACGGCCGCCCCGGCTGGGAGGGCCGGCCTGGCGACGGACGCCCGGAGTGGGACGGCGGCCCAGCGGCCGGCCGCGCGGTGCCGCCCGGGCGCGCCCAGCCACCGGGCCCCGGCCGCGGGCAGCCGGGCACGTACGAGCAGCCCGGCGGATACGAGCAGCCTGCCGCGTATGGACAGCCTGGAGGGTTCGACCAGCCAGGCGGCTACGACCGACCCGCGGCGCACGGGCCCGCGACGGGCCGCGGGCAGGGGCGCGCCCAGCCGGCGGCGGGACGCGCGCAACCAGCCGCGGGCCGGGCCCAGCCTGGGCGCGGCCAGCCACCTGGCTACGGCCAGCCGCCACCCGGCCCGGGGCCAGGCCACGGCGGGGCACCCAGCCACGGCCAGGCACCGAGTCAGGGGCCAGGTCAGGGCCACGGCCAGGCACCGGTCCAGGGCCACGGCCAGGCGCCAGGCCAAGGGCCGGGTCAAGGCCACGGCCAGGGGCCGGGTCAGGGCCAGGTACGAGGCCAGGCTCCAGGTCAGGGCCAGGGACCAGCCGCGGGCCGGGTGCCGCCGGCCGCCGCGAGCGCGCAGGCGCCGCGGGTCGCGGAGCCGCCGCGGGCCGTGGAGCCACCCCCGCTCGTCGAGTCGGCCCGGCCGGCGGTGGCGCCGTTCCCGGAGCCGCCCAGTCCGCTGCGGTGGGTCCCGCCACCGGGTCCCGGAGACCAGCCGCCCGACCACCTCGAGCCACCACCCGACCACCGCGAGCCACCACCCGACCGCCGCCAGCCGGCCGGCGACCGTGACCTGCTGGCCGGTGATCGGGGTGGCCCACCGGCGGGCGAGCGCGAGCCGGTCGCCGGCCTTGGCGCCCTGCTCGACCGCGACCGGCCGCCGGCCGAAGGGGACCGGCCACCGGCCGACCGTGATTGGCAGCCGGCGCAGGGTGACCGGGTGCCGGCCGACGCCGAGCGGGCACCGGCCGCGAGTGGTCAGCCCGTGCGCGAGGAGGCGTCGGCCGAGGCCGGGTGGTTCACCAAGAGTTCCGCGACCCCCACGTCCCCGGCGCCGCCCGCGCCGCCGGAGCGCACCGGAAAGGTGTCGATGGATCGCTCCGAGGTCGTCACCGCGCCCCCGGTCTCGCCCGCCGGGCCGGTGTCGCCGGCACCCGTGTCCGCGATCCCGGTCTCGCCGAGCGCCGCGCTCGGCGACCCGGTGTCCGCTCCGCCCGGCACGGGTGCCTGGGCGGACGACGACCTGCCCCATGCCGGCGCACCAGCCCGGTTCGGCGGCGAAAACCCGGCGGACGCGACCGAGGCGCCGGCGACCGAGCCGCTCGCGACCGAGCCGCACGCGACCGAGCCGCACGCGACCGAGGCGCCGGACGCGGGAGGCGCCGGCGACCGCGGGCTGAGCGGCGACTCAAGAGCAGACGGCGACACCGACCCCGCCGACGGGCTGGACGGTGTCGACGAGCCCGTCGCGGAGGCCAGCCCGGACACGGTGCTGCCGGCGCCCGCCGGGCCCGCGGCCGGTGCGGCGACCGCGCTGCGGGCACCCACGATGCTCGCCCCGATCGTGCCGCGCGACGGTGCCGCGAAGCGCGACGGCGGCGGCGGGCCGGGCGTTGATGGACCGCCGCCGGCTGGCGAACAGGCCGACGACGCGGACTCGACGCCCGATCCGGAGCAGGTGCTCTCGTCGTACGAGTGGCGCTTCCACCACGAGACGCTGCGCGAGCTGGTCGAAAACCCGGAGGAGCTGCGGGAGATCCGCGACCGGCTGACCGAGAAGCTCGAGCCGGCCACCGACAACCGCGCGCGGGCCCGCCTGCTCAGCCTCCGGGCCGTGGTCTCCCGCATCCTGGGCGACCTGGGCAAGGCACTGGCCGATGGCAAGCTGGCGCTGGCGCACGCCGAGGCGACCGGCGAGCTGCGGCGGATCGCGATCGCGCAGGCGCGGCTGGCGCACGTGCTCCAGTGGCGCGGCGACTTCGCCGAGGCCGACCGGCTCTTCGAGGAGGCCAACTCCTCCGAGCTGCCCGACCGCCTGCGCGCCACCATGCACGAGCACGCCGGGCGCTCCAGCTACGACCAAGGCCGCTACATGGAGGCGTGCAACCACTTCGAGCGCGCGCTGGAGCTGCGCAAGGTCGAAGACCCCGACCTCATCGCGCGCACCGAGCTCGCCCTCGACGCGGTCTTCAACAAGGTGGCGGAAAACGGGTGGGGGCCCTACCCGCGTACCAAGGATGAGATCTTGCAAATCCACCGGCCGCCGGCCCCGGCGTTCAACGACCGGGTGCAGCGCTGGGGGTTCGCCAACGCGGAGGGCGAGTTCGTCGTGCCGCCGGAGTACGCGGACGTGCAACCGTTCCGTGACGAGGTGGCGTGGGTGCGCCGCCCCGAGGCGAAGACCTGGGAGCTGATCGACGAGCAGGGGCAGCAGCTGATCACCGCGTCGGCCGGCTACCTCGGGGTGGGCTCGTTCTCGGACGGGCTGGCCTGGGTGTCGCGCGACGGCAACGGCAACTGGATCGCCATCGACAAGAGCGGCCGCATCGTCATCCACGAGGGCTTCGACGACGTGCGCCCGTTCCGGCGCGGCATCGCGGCCGTCCGCAAGGGCGGCTGGGGCGCGGTCGACAAGACCGGCAAGGTGGTGCTGCCGACCCGCTTCTCCGGCTTCGCGACCGCGCTCACCGACGGCCGGTACGTCGACGGCTTCACCGACGAGGGCCTGGCCATTGTGGACGGTGGTGGCCGCAAGGGCGTGGTGGACAAGGCCGGCCGCCTCATCGTGCCGCCGGTACACCCGGCCGTGGTCATCCACCCGGTCGCGTTCCTCATCGGCGGCGGCAACGGCCAGTGGGGCGCGCTCGACCGCCGCGGCGAGCCGCTCATCGACCCCGTGCACCCCAGCCGCGGCGATGTGATGGACGAGATAGACCGACTCCTCGCGGACACCAAACCCGTCCTCTAGAAGATCTATTTCAAGAGATATTTCTGAGCTACCGCGATGTCCGTCGTGGTCCGGACCGTTGCTCCCGCGGCCTCACCCGTCCGCCGCTGGTCGCGGACGTTGTCGCCTCCGGGTAGCGGGAGCAGCCTGGGTAGATCGCAATGCCGGCACCCCGAGCCCGCCTCCTATGGGGAAGCAGAGCAAATGCGGTCTGCGCACACCCCCATCCGTTGGGGGTTTGGGTTGTGAAGCGCGGAGGGTGAGGCCGCGGGAGCAACGGTCTGGACCACGACGGACGTCGCGGTAGCCCAAATCTCCATGGAGGCCGTGGCAGGTGGGAGCCGGAGGCCGTCTGGATAGGGTTCAGGCATGGAGTTCCGTCACCTTGGCCGTTCCGGGATGCTCGTCAGCGAGATCTCGTACGGCAACTGGATCACCCACGGCTCCCAGGTCGAGGAGGAGGCCGCCCTCGCGTGCGTGCGGGCCGCCCTCGACGTGGGCATCACGACCTTCGACACCGCCGACGTGTACGCGGGGACCCGCGCCGAGGCGGTGCTCGGCCGCGCGCTCAAAGGTGAGCGCCGCGAGGGGCTGGAGATCTTCACGAAGGTCTACTGGCCGACCGGTCCCGGCCCGAACGACCGCAGCCTCTCCCGCAAGCACATCATGGAGTCGATCAACGGCTCGCTGCGCCGGCTACAGACCGACTACGTCGACCTCTACCAGGCCCACCGGTACGACGTGAGCACGCCGCTCGAGGAGACGATGGAGGCGTTCGCCGACATCGTGCACGCGGGCAAGGCGCACTACATCGGCGTCTCGGAGTGGAACGCGGAGCAGATCCGTGAGGCGCACGCGCTCGCCCGCGAGCTGAAGATCCACCTGGTGTCGAGCCAGCCGCAGTACTCGATCCTGTGGCGGGTCATCGAGGCCGAGGTGGTCCCCGCGTGCGAGGAGCTGGGCGTCGGCCAGATCGTGTGGTCGCCGATCGCGCAGGGCGTGCTCACCGGCAAGTACCTGCCGGGCCAGCCGCCGCCGGCCGGTTCGCGGGCCACGGACGAGAAGTCGGGGGCGGGCTTCATCGCGCGCTTCATGAGCGACGAGGTGCTCACCACGGTGCAGCGGCTCAAGCCGATCGCGGAAGGGGTCGGGCTCACGATGGCCCAGCTCGCGATCGCGTGGGTGCTGCAAAACCAGAACGTCTCCTCCGCGATCGTCGGCGCCACCCGCCCCGAGCAGGTGCACGACAACGCGAAGGCGGCCGGCGTGAAGCTCGACGCCGACGTGCTCAAGGCGATCGACGAGGTGGTCAACCCCGTCGTCGAGCGTGACCCGGGCAAGACCGCCCAGGTCGCCCGCCGCCCGTAAACGCGATACTGAGGGCGCCCTGCGGTGGGGCGCCCTCAGTCCCAGAAGCGGATCAGCGCGAACCCGTCGTCGCGCAGCCACTCGGGCAGGCCGAAGGCGGCGCCGACCGCGTTGACCCCGTCGAAGAACCAGCCGCCGAGCCGGTCGTTCCAGAGCAGGGCGAAGAGCAGGATGAAGCCGTAGGGCGCGAGGATGTCGTAGCCGCGCTTCCACTGCGGCGAGAGCCACGGCTGGATGATGTTGCCGCCGTCGAGGCCCGGCACCGGCAGCAGGTTGAGCACGCTGGCGGTGAGCTGGAGGAAGCAGAGCAGCGCGACCGCCGCCCAGAAGTCGTGGTGGGCCACCACGTCGACCCCCACCGCGAAGGGGATCACCAGCAGCAACGCGAAGATCACGTTGGTGGCCGGACCGGCGAAGCTGACCAGCGTGTGCCGCAGCCGCCCCGGGATCTCGTGCCGGTCGATCCACACCGCGCCGCCGGGCAGGCCGATGCCGCCGAGCAGCACGACCACCACCGGCAGCACGATCGAGAGCAGCGGGTGGCTGTACTTGAGCGGGTTGAGCGTCAGGTAGCCGCGGTGCGCGACGTTGCGGTCGCCGGCCGCGAACGCGACGACCGCGTGCGCGTACTCGTGCAGGCACAGCGAGACGAGCCAGCCGGAGACCACGAAGAGGAAGACGTCGAGGCGGACGTTGCCGAACTCGGCCCACGTCATCCAGCCGCTGGTGACGAAGAGCGCGACGATGCACAGGAACACCACGCTCGGCCGGAACGCCTCCCGCGGGATGCCACCCACCGTGCTGCCGCGCCGGGCGAAGCTCATTCCGCGCTCGGCAGCAGGCTCATCTTGTACTCGACCCGGTCGTCCTCGACCAGGACCACCGAGGTCACGCCGGCCGTGGCCAGCTCGCGCCACGTCTGGCCGATCCAGGACTCGGCGTCGGCCTGGCTGCCGAACTGCTCGGCCGGCCCGGCCACCGCCCGCCCGTCCGTGCCTTCGTACCGCCAGCTCCACGGCATTTCGTACTCCCCCTCCACAGGACGACCCCCGCCAGCCTAGTGCCCCACCCACGAGCTCCAGGCAGCCGATCTAAGGTACGGAGCATGTCCGTTGAGGGGTGGCGTACCGCACTGGTCCTGGGTGGCATCCGGTCCGGCAAGTCGGAGTTCGCCGAGTCGCTGGTGAGCAAGGCGCCCGTTGTCCGTTATGTGGCGACCGGTACGTCCAATGGCGACGACCCTGAGTGGGCCGCGCGCATCGAGGCACACCGGGAGCGGCGGCCGGGTTCGTGGGTCACCGAGGAGGTCGGCCCGGACCCCGCCCAGCTCGTCGAGCTGATCGCCGGCGCCGGGCCGGACGAGACGCTGCTCGTCGACGACCTCGGCGGCTGGGTGACCGCGCGGCTGCCCGAGGCCGGCCCGGCCGACGCGCTCGCCGACGCCGTGCGCGGCTGCCGCGCCCGGCTCGTCGTGGTCAGCCCCGAGGTGGGGCTCTCGCTCGTGCCGACCACCAAGGTGGGCCGGGCGTTCGCCGACGCGCTCGGCGAGGCCAACCGCGCGGTCGCCGAGGCGAGCGACGCGGTCGCGCTGGTCGTGGCCGGCCAGCCGAGCTGGCTCAAGCTCCAGGACGCCACCCAGCGCCCGGTCGCGCTGCCCGAGGTGATCGCGCCACCGCCGCCCGAGGCTCCGGTCGCGATGCCAGAGGTGATCGCGGCACCGCCGCCGGTAGAGGCCGCACCCGCCACCAACGGCGTCACGCCCACCGGCGGAGACGCGCTCACCGCGCCGACGATGTCGCTGCCGATGATCACCACCGGCCTGGTGATCCAGCCGGGCATGGATCTGCCGATGCCGGACGAGTACGCCGGGCCGCAGGCCACCGACCGGCTCGCCACGCTCGATGTCGCCGGCGCCGGGCTGGGTGAGCTGGCCGAGGTGGTGTCGTTCGCGGCGGGCACCCAGGGTGTCGCGGTGCCGGCACCGTGGGAGTCGGTGCGCGTACTCCTGCTCCAGGGTGACCACGACGGCGGCGCGGCGGCGGGCACGACGGCGGGTGAGTCCGCGCGGCGGGCCGACGCGGCGCGGAGCGGTGAGGGCGCGCTGGCGCGCCTCGCCGCGGACGCCGGCGCGAGCCTCCAGGTGGTGCCGGCGCCGGCCGCGGCGCCGATGGAGGCGGGTCCGGTGCTCGCCGCGGACGAGGTGGAGTCGGCGCTGCGCTACGGCTGGCGGCTCGCCGAGGAGGCCGTCGACTCGGGCGTCGACCTGATCGTGCTGGCCGCCTGCGGCACCGGCACCGAGGCCGCGGCGGCGGCAGTGCTCGCGGCCGGCGCCGGCGCGGAGCCGTCGACCGTGCTGAGCCGGGTGGTGCTGCCCGGCGGGCGGATCGACGACGCGGCGTGGATGACCCGCTGCGCGGCGGTACGCGACGCGATGCACCGCACCCGGGAGAGCCCGCGCGGCGCCAAGGACATCCTCGCCGAGCTCGCCGGCGGCGACATCGCGATCGCGACCGGCGTGCTGCTCGGCGCGACCGCCCGCCGCACGCCGGTGCTGCTCGACGGCCCGGTGGGCGTGGCGGCCGCGATCGTCAGCCGCGACCTGGCCGGCCAGGCGCGCCACTGGTGCCTGCTGCCCGACCACGGCCGCGACCCAGCGGTCAAGCTCGCCGCCGACGTCCTCGGGCTCACGCCGCTGTTCGACCTCCGCCTCGACCTCGGCGAGGGTGTGACGTCACTGGCCGCGCTCCCGCTGCTGCGCGCCGCGCTGAAGCTGGCCGCCGCGCTGTCCGTGCACCCCGAGCCCGAGGTGGCGGCCTCCTGACGGGATGGCTGGCGGGGGCGCGACTCGCCGCCACGACCTTCACGGTCCTCCCGCTCCGGCCGGGGCCCGTCGACCGCGCGGCGGCGGCGCGGGCGATGTCGCTGGCGGCCGCGGTGGGCGCGGCCCTCGGCGCGGTGCTGGCCGGCGTGCTCCTCGCCCTGGACGCGGCCGGCGCGCCACCACTCGTCGCCGGCGCGGTCACGGTGGCGCTCGGCGCGCTGCTCACCCGCGGCCTGCACCTGGACGGGCTGGCCGACACGGCGGACGCGCTCGGCTCGTACCGTTCGGGCGCGGCCGCGCTCGACATCATGAAGAAGCCGGACGTCGGGCCGTTCGGCGTGGCGGCTCTGGTGCTCGCGCTGCTCGTACAGGCCGCCGCGCTCGCCGCGCTCCCGGCCCGCCCGTGGACCGCCACGCTCGCCGCCGTCGTCACCGCCACCGCCGCCGGGCGCCTGGCCGCCACCTGGGCCTGCCGCCGCGGCGTGCCGGCCGCGCGGCCGGACGGGCTCGGCGCGCTCGTCGCCGGCACGGTCGGGCCGGTCGCGCTCGCGGTCGCCACGGCCGCCGTCGTGGCACTGGCGGTCGCGGCCGTGCCGGGCCGTCCGTGGCAGGGGCCGGCCGCCGCCGTCACGGCCATCGCCGTCGCACTTGTCCTCACCCGCCACGTGGTACACCGAGTGGGCGGTATCACCGGCGACGTCCTCGGCGCCGCGATCGAGGTGTCCACGACGCTCACTTTGCTCGGACTGGCGCTCGACTGACGTCGTGGGGGACGGACGGCGGGACCGGTAGCGGGTAACGTTCGTGGGCGTGGGAGAGCCCGACGACGCGCTGATCCTGCCCGTTCCCGAGGCGGTGTCGGCCACCTACCTGGTGCCCGTCGCGACCCCGCCCGAGGAGCCGGCGGTGCTGGCCGACATGGCCGCCCGCGCGGTCGACCGCGTGGTGTCCGGGCCGGCCCGCGACCTCGCCAAGCAGATGCTCGCCGGCCCGCTCATGACGATCGAGGCGCGCGAGGTCGACGACCTGCCGCCGCTCCCGCTCGACCTGCTGACCGCGTTCGGCGCGGACGCGCCGCAGGTGGGTCGGGTGGCCGGAGCCTCGCACGTGGTCACGGTCAGCGCCGGCTTCCGGCCCGGCTGGCCGCCGGCCCACGAGTGGAGCGCCCGCGCGGTCGCCGCCGCGCTCGCCGGGGTGCTCGACGCCGACCTGATCGACGCGTTCCAGACCCAGGTCCTGACCGTCGACACGGCGCTGCGCTCGCTGCCCGACGCCGAGGGCCGGGTGCGGCTCACCGACTGGATCCTCATCCCGTACTCGCCGGGAGACGTGCCCGGCGAGGGCATGTGGTTCACCACCAAAGGGCTGGGCCGCTTCGGCCTCCTGGAGCTACAGACGCACGACGTGCCGCCGCAGCTGACCCGCGGCTGGGGCGCGACGCTGACCGGCGTCGCGCGGCGCCTGCTGCGCACCTGGAGCGACGCGCTGGAGCCGCCCGGCGAGCCGGCGTTCCTGCCGTTTCCGGCCACGGTGACGGTGACCGGCCACGACATCGCGGTGGCCTACGGCGCGCCACCGGAAAAGGGCTCCGACCGCGCCGCCGAGCTGTCACTCACGCTCGACCCCAGTCCCAACCCGGACGCCGACTCGTTCCTGACCATCGCGCCGCCCGAGCACTACCAGGGCCTGCCGGGCACGTACTACACCCGCGTCTGCGCCACCCTCTTCGGCGACCCGGTCCGCTAGCCGCGCACCTGGGGTTTGACGAAGGGCGGCTTGACAACGCGCATCTTCGAGCGGCGGCCGCGCACGTCGACCTCGACCTCGGCGCCGTCGGTCAGACCGGCCGCGGTGTCGAGGAGCGCAAGCCCGATGCCCAGCTTGCGGGTCGGCGAGAACGTACCGCTGGTCACCTCGCCCACCTTGTCGTCGCCGACCAGCACCCGCATGTGTGCGCGCGGGATGCCGCGGTCGAGCGCCTCCAGCCCGCGCAGCGTGCGGCGGGGGCCGGCCGCCTTCTCGGCGAGCAGCGCCTCCCGTCCCCAGAACGCGGGCTTGTCCCAGCCCACCGCCCAGCCGACCCGGCCCTGCACCGGGGTGATGTCGGGGGTGAGGTCCTGGCCGTGCAACGCGTACCCCATCTCGGTACGCAGCGTGTCGCGAGCGCCGAGCCCGCAGGCACGCAGCTCGTCGGTGGCCGCGAAGAGCCGGTCCCACACCTCGACCGCCCGCGCCGCCGGGACCACCAGCTCGTACCCGTGCTCGCCGGTGTATCCCGTGCGGCACACCACCAGGTCGTCCACTGTCGCGAAGCTCATGTAGTCGTGGTCCGTGGGCAGCCCCAGCGCCGCGACCGCGTCGGTCGAGCCGGGGCCCTGCACGGCCAGCACCGCGTACCCCTCGTGCTCGTTGGTGACCGTGACCGACGGCGGCGCGGCCGCCTGGAGGCGGCGGACGACCTCGGCGGTGTTGGCCGCGTTCGGGATGAGGAAGACGTGGTCGTCGGCGTGCAGGTACGCGATGATGTCGTCGACCGTGCCACCGGTGGACTCGTCGCAGCAGAGCGTGTACTGCGCCCGGCCCGGCCCGATGCGCCCGAGGTCGTTGGTGAGGCACGAGTTGACGAAGTCGGCCGCGCCGGGGCCGGTCACCCGCGCCTTGCCCAGGTGCGACACGTCGAAGACGCCGACCGCCTCGCGCACCGCCGCGTGCTCGCGCAACACGCCACCGCCGGCGTACTCCAGCGGCATGTCCCACCCGCCGAACGCGGCGAACTTGGCCCCGAGCGCGGCGTGCCGTTCGTGCAGCGGCGAGCGCCGCAACTCTTCGCTCACGGCCGTCCTCGCTTCGCTGCGGGCGGCCGTGAGGCTCCCCACCGGCTGTGCCCGACGATTCCCTCGCTGCGCTCGGTCATGGGTGGCAACTTACCCAAGGTTCTACGTGTGGTTAGCATCGGCGGGACACCAGCCAGCGTCGAGACCCGCCGGAGCCGCCGAGTGACCTCCCCCATCCCGACCCTGAGCCTGGTCGACACCGATCCCGCCGAGCTCGCCGTCGATGCGATCGTGATCGGCGTGCACAGCGTGAACGGAGACGGGGACGGCGGCAGCCTCCTGCTGGCCAGCGGCGCGGAGAGCATCGTCGCGGCGTTCGACGGGCGGCTCACCGGCACGCTCGCGCTGCTCGGCGCCACCGGCGCGCCCGGCGAGGTGACCAAGCTGGCCACCCTCGGCACGATCACCGCACCGGTCGTCGCGGCCGTGGGCCTCGGCCCGGAGCCGACCGGCGCCGCCCCACCGCCGGAGACGCTGCGGCGGGCCAGCGGCGCCTCGATCCGCGCGCTCGCCGGCGCCGGCACGGTCGCGCTCAGCCTCCCGCTCCCCGACGACGAGGACGCGCCCGCCGCGTTGCGCGCCGTCGCCGAGGGCGCGCTGCTGGGTGCCTACCGGTTCACCGGGTACAAGACGAAGCCCCAGCCGGGCCGCCGGGCACCCGTGGGCGCGGTGGTGGTGCACGTGCCCGACGCGGCGGAGCCGGCCGCCGAGGCGGAGATCACCCGCGCCGGGGTGGTGGCGCGGGCGGTCGCGCAGGCCCGCGACTGGGTCAACACCCCGCCGAACGAGCTGCGCCCACCCCAGTTCGCCGACGCGGTGGCGGCCGCCGCGGGCGAGGCCGGGCTGGCGGTCGAGGTGCTCGACGAGGAGGCGCTGCGCGAGGGCGGCTACGGCGGCATCCTCGCGGTGGGGCTCGGCTCGTCGGCACCGCCGCGGATGGTGCGCCTGTCGTACACGCCATCGTCGTCCGGCGACGCGCCCCGCCGGGTGGCGCTCGTGGGCAAGGGCATCACGTTCGACACCGGCGGCTTCTCCATCAAACCGGCGCAGGGCATGTGGGAGATGAAGTCCGACATGGCCGGCGCGGCCGCGGTCACCGCCGTGATGCTCGCGGTAGCCGCGCTCAAGCCATCGGTGGCGGTCACCGCGTACGTGCCGATGGCCGAAAACATGGCCTCCGCGACCGCGTACCGCCCCGGCGACGTGGTCACGATGCGCAACGGCAAGCGCGTCGAGGTCCTCAACACCGACGCCGAGGGCCGCATGATCCTCGGCGACGCGATGGCCCGCGCCTGCGAAGACGGCTGCGACTACCTCTTCGAGACGTCCACGCTGACCGGCGGCCAGGTGGTCGCGCTGGGCAAGCGCGTTGCCGGCGTGATGGGCACCGCCGACCTGTGCGAGCGGGTCAAGGCCGCCGGCGAGCAGGTCGGCGAGCCCGCGTGGCCGATGCCGCTGCCCGAAGACGTCCGCAAGGGCATGGACTCCGAGGTCGCCGACATCTCGCAGGTCAACGCCGGCATGGACCGCGCCGGCCACATGCTCCAGGGCGGCGTGTTCCTGCGCGAGTTCGTCGCCGACGACGTGCCGTGGGCCCACATCGACATCGCCGGCCCCAGCTACCACTCCGGCGAGCCGACGGGCTACTGGGCCAAGGGCGGCACCGGCGTACCGGTCCGCACCCTGCTGACGCTGATCGACGAGATCGCCACCGCCGGCTGACCGGAGCCGGCTAGACCGCGCCCCCGGCGGCCTTCTTGCGGCGCTCGTTGTAGTCGCGCATGCGCTGGGGATAGCCGACCAGCGCGACGTCGTAGATCGGGATCGCCAGCCGGTGGGCGAACCGCCGCGCCCCCTCCGGGCTGTCGATGCGCCGCCGGGTCCATTCACCGTCGTGGGCGATGAGGAGCACGGTCGTCTCGGTCACCGTGGTGCGTGGCTCGATGAAAGCCTCCACCCCACGCCGCGACCGGACAAACTCCTCAAGGTGCTCCAGATCGGCACGATTCGCCCCGCGATGACCCGGCGCGCCGCCCGAATCCTTGCGCCGACGAAACCAGGCCACCGGCTTTCTCCTTCCGCGCCCCGTCGATGAATGCGGCAAGCGTACGTCCCGGGGACGTGTCGTTGGGCACCTCGGTGACGCGTGACGGCCCCGCAAGTGACAAGATGGCCGGGGGATTTCACAGCGTAGACCCGCGTAGCAACGATGCGACCTGGGAGTTGAATATGAGCGGCGAGACCTTCGACGTAGTCATTCTCGGAGGCGGCAGCGGCGGTTATGCCACAGCCCTGCGAGCCGCACAACTAGACCTTTCGGTCGTTCTTGTCGAAAAGGACAAGCTCGGGGGCACCTGTCTGCACCGCGGCTGCATCCCCACCAAGGCGTTGCTCCACGCCGGCGAGGTCGCCGACCAGACCCGCGAGTCCGACGCGTTCGGCATCAAGGCCGAGCTGATCGGCGTCGACATGGCGGGGGTCAACGCGTACAAGGACGGCGTCGTCGCCAAGCTCTACAAAGGCCTACAGGGCCTGGTCAAGGCTGCCAAGATCACGTATGTCGAGGGCGCCGGCCGCCTCGTCGCGCCGGACACCGTGGAGGTCGACGGCACCCGCTACACGGGGCGCAACGTCGTGCTGGCCACCGGCTCCTACTCGCGGACGCTTCCCGGCCTCGAGCTGGACGGCAAGCGGGTCATCTCCAGCGAGCACGCGCTCAACCTCGACCGGGTCCCCGCCTCCGCGATCGTGCTGGGCGGCGGCGTGATCGGCGTCGAGTTCGCCAGCGCGTGGCGCTCGCTCGGCAGCGAGGTCACTATCGTCGAGGCGCTGCCCCGGCTTGTCGCCGCCGAAGACGAAGAGGTGTCGAAGGCGGTCGAGCGGGCGTTCCGCAAGCGCGGCATCGGCTTCAAGACCGGCAAGCCGTTCGAGAAGGTCGAGCAGACCGAGGGCGGCGTGCGGGTGACGATCGCCGGCGGCGAGACGCTCGAGGCCGAGCTGCTGCTCGTCGCGGTCGGGCGCGGCCCCACGACAGACGGCCTCGGCTACGAGGAGCAGGGCGTGAAGATGGAGCGCGGCTTCGTCCTCACCGACGAGCGCCTGCGCACCAGCGTCCCCAACGTCTTCGCGGTCGGTGACATCGTGCCCGGCCTCCAGCTCGCCCACCGCGGCTTCCAGCAGGGCATCTTCGTGGCCGAGGAGATCGCGGGCCAGCACCCGGCGCCGATCGACGAGGCCGGCATCCCGCGCGTCACCTACTCCGACCCCGAGGTCGCCTCCATGGGCCTGACCGAGGCGAAGGCCAAGGAGAAGTACGGCGCCGACAAGGTCCAGGCGTACAACTACAACCTCGGCGGCAATGGCAAGAGCCAGATCCTGCGCACCCAGGGCTTCGTCAAGCTGGTCCGGGTGGCGGACGGCCCCGTGGTCGGCGTGCACATGGTCGGCGCCCGGGTCGGTGAGCTGGTCGGCGAGGCGCAGCTCATCTACAACTGGGAGGCCTACCCGGCGGAGGTCGCCCAGCTCGTACACGCACACCCCACGCAGAACGAGGCGCTCGGCGAGGCCCACCTCGCGCTCGCGGGCAAGCCCCTGCACGCACACGCCTGATCAGAGTTTCCCGCGGAGCCTTTGAAGGAGTCTGGAAAGATGCCGGTATCCGTCCCCATGCCCCGCCTGGGCGAGAGCGTCACCGAGGGCACCGTCACTCGCTGGCTTAAGCAGGAGGGCGACCGCGTCGAGGTCGACGAGCCGCTGCTCGAGGTCTCCACCGACAAGGTCGACACCGAGATCCCGTCGCCCGCCGCCGGCGTGCTGACCCGGATCGTCGTGCAGGAGGACGAGACCGCCGAGGTCGGCGCCGAGCTGGCCGTCATCTCCGGCGACGAGGAGGGCGGCGGCGAGAGCGGCGGCGGCGGTGAGAGCGACGGCGGCGGTGAGAGCGGCGGCGCCGCTCCCGAGCAGGCCGCCGCGGAGGCCAAGGAGGACCAGGGCCAGCAGGAGGCCGCCTCCGCCGAAAAGACCACCCCGGCGGAGGAAAACGAGCCCGCACCCGCCCAGGCCGAGGCCGCCCCGCCGCAGGAGCAGCCGACCGACCAGGACGAGACGCCCGCGCAGAGCAGCGGCGGCGGCCAGGCCGGATCGAGTGGCGGCACCACCGTCGTGAAGATGCCGGCGCTCGGCGAGAGCGTCACCGAGGGCACGGTTACCCGCTGGCTCAAGCAGGTCGGCGAAAACGTCGACCTCGACGAGCCGCTGCTCGAGGTCTCCACCGACAAGGTCGACACGGAGATCCCGTCGCCGGCCGCCGGCACGCTCCTGGAGATCAAGGTCCAGCAGGACGAGACCGCCGACGTCGGCGCGGAGCTCGCCGTGATCGGCTCGGCCGGTGTGCCGGCGGAGGGCCACGCGACCGAGTCGGCCCCCGCACCGGCCGCCGAGGCGACGAAGGCTCCCGAGCCGCAGCGCGCTCCTGAGCCCGCCCGCGAGCCGGCACCGGCGCAGGCCCAGCAGGCGCCCGCGCCACAAGCGCCCGCCCAGCCGCAGCCGAGCGGCGCGGGAGCCCGCACCGCGCAGGCCAACGGCGGCGACACCGCGTACGTCACGCCGCTGGTGCGCAAGCTCGCCAGCGAGCACAACGTCGACCTCGCCTCGCTCAGCGGCACCGGCGTCGGCGGCCGCATCCGCAAGCAGGATGTGCTGGAGGCGGCGGAGAAGGCGAAGGCGGCCGCCGCGGCGCCGGCCCCCGCACCGGCACAGGCGCAGCCGCGGCAGGAGAAGGCGGCGCCCGCCAAGAGCGAGCCGAGCCCGCTGCGCGGCCGCACCGAAAAGCTGACCCGCACCCGCATCTCGATCGCCAAGCGGATGTACGAGTCGCTCCAGTCCTCGGCACAGCTCACCACCGTGGTCGAGGTCGACGTCACGAAGATCGCCCGGCTGCGCCAGCAGGCCAAGGGCAACTTCCAGCAGCAGCACGGCGTCAAGCTGTCGTTCCTGCCGTTCTTCGCGGTGGCCGCGGTCGAGGCGCTGGGTCGGTTCCCGATCGTCAACGCCTCGATCGACCTCGACGGCGGCACGGTCACCTACCCCGACGGCGAGCACCTGGGCATCGCGGTCGACACCGAGCGTGGCCTGCTGGTGCCGGTGATCCGCGACGCGGGCGACCTCAACCTCGCGGGTCTGGCCCGGCGCATCGCCGACCTGGCCGAGCGCACACGTACCAACAAGATCAGCCCGGACGAGATCTCCGGCGCCACCTTCACGATCACCAACACCGGCAGCCGCGGCGCCCTCTTCGACACCCCGATCGTGCCGAAGCCGCAGTCCGCGATCCTCGGCACCGGCGCGGTGGTCAAGCGGGCGGTTGTGGTCGACGACCCCGACCTCGGCGAGGTCATCACGCCACGCTCGATGTGCTACCTCGCGCTGTCGTACGACCACCGGATCATCGACGGCGCCGACGCGGCCCGCTTCCTCGGCGCGGTCAAGGAGCGGCTGGAGGGCGGCCACTTCGAGGCCGACCTCGGTTTGGCCTGACCCGCTCATGCGGGTTTTGATCTCGGGGGCGTCCGGCTTCCTCGGGAGGCGCTTGACCCGGTGGCTCACCGAAAACGGCCACCAGGTCACGCGGCTCGTGCGGCGGCCGGACGCCGGCCCTGGCGAGATCTCGTGGGATCCCGCCAGCGGCATGCTCGATCGCGCCGCGCTCGCGCCACACGACGCGGTGGTCAACCTGTCCGGCGCCAACATCGGCGACCACCGGTGGACCGACCGCTACAAGCAGGTGCTGATCTCCAGCCGGGTCGACTCCACCGGCACGCTCGCCCGCACGCTGGCCGCGCTGCCCGCCGGTGAGCGGCCGGGCACGCTCGTCAACGCCGGCGGCATCAACTGGTACGGCGACACCGGCGACACCACCGTCGACGAGCAGTCGCCGCCCGGCACCGGCTTTCTCGCCGACCTCTGCAAGCTGTGGGAGGCGGCGACGGCGCCGGCCGAGGAGGCGGGCGTGCGGGTGGTGCGCCTGCGCAGCGGCACACCCCTGCACCGCGACGGCGGCTACCTCAAGCCGCAGATGCTCCCCTTCCGCCTGGGTGTCGGCGGCAAGCTCGGCAACGGCCGGCAGTGGATGCCGTGGGTGTCGATGGTCGACTGGCTGCTGGCCGTCTCGTTCGTGCTCGACCACGACGGCGTCGCCGGCCCGGTCAATGTGATCTCGCCCGAGCAGGTGCGAAACGCCGAGTTCACCAAGGAGTTCGGGGCGGCGCTGCACCGGCCGGTCATCATGCCGATCCCGGCGTTCGCGCTGCGGGTGGCGCTCGGCGGGCTGAGCACCGAGGCGCTGGCGAGCATCCGGGCCTACCCAAGCGTGCTGCTCGACGCGGGATTCACGTTTCGGCAGCCGGGCGTGCGAGCGGCGCTCGAGGCCGCGCTGCACGACCGCTGAGGCGCGGTAACACCTCCGCGCCCAACGCCACGACCAGCTCCAGCGTGGCCGCCCGGTCGCCGGCCGCTTCCACCATCAGCAGTACCCGGGACGCGCCCGTGGCCAGCAGCTCGTCCGCGACATCCGCCGGTGTCCCGATCGGGCTTGTGCGGATCAGGTGCTCGGCGTACGCGTCGGTGTCGCGGGGCGGCGCGCCGTCGAGGCGCACGTACCCCCGGGTGGTGGCGAGCCACGGCCGCAACGTGCGCCGGAGCCGGCCCTCGGCGGCGGCCCGGCTGTCTCCCAGCGCCACCAGGCGGGCGACCGCGTGCTCCACATCGGACCGTCCGTATCGGGCGAGCAGCGGGGCCGGGTCGTCGTGCACGCCGAGCAGCATCGGCAGCCCTCGCGCGGCCGCGATGTCCACCGTCGACGGCGAGGTGGCGGCCACCCACACCGGCAGCGGGCGGGCCGGCCGCGGCACGACGGCCACCTCCCGGAACGCGAAGTGCCGCCCGGCCGCGGTCACCGTGGCACGGCCGGACACCCAGTCGAGCAGCACGTCGAGCGACTCGGCGAAGCCGTGCTCGTAGCGGGCCAGCCCGGTGCCGAAGACCTCCAGGTCGACCCAGGGGCCACCGCGCCCGACGCCGAGCCGGAAACGGCCGCCGGACGCCTCGTCGAGCAGCGCCGCCTCCTCGCCCAGCGCGACCGGGTGGCGGTTAGAAAGCACGCACGCGGCGGTGCCCACGGTCAGCCGGCTCGTGCGGCCCAGGATCAGGCCGGCCAGCGCGATGGCCGAGGGGCAGCGCCCGTACTCGATGAAGTGGTGCTCGGCGAGCCAGACCCCGGCGAACCCGGCGGCCTCCGCGGCGACCGCGTACTCCACGGTCGCCGCGGCCCCATGCGCCGAGAGCAGGAAGAGGTCAGCAGTCACGCAGCTCGGGCGACTGGTTGCGGATCTGCGCCACCGGCGAGATGAAATCCTGGTACGTCTCGCCACCGACCGCGGACAGCTTGAACGCGGCCACCCGGTGGCAGTTCTGGAACGCCAGCTTCACGCCGAAGTGCCGCTCCAGCCCACCCCGGATCGCGTCGCTGGCGAGCGCGCGCAGCAGCTGGCCGCGCTCCTTCTCGCTCGGCGGCGGCACGGCGTGGTCGGCGAACTCGTCGACCGTCGCGGCCGAGCGGGCGGCGACGTCCGAGACGACCGCCCAGGCGTACGGCAGCGACTCGCGCACGCAGGCGACGAACTCGGCGTCGTCGACCTGACCGCTCTCGGCGCGCTCCAGCAGGGCGGCGGGTACGTCGAGGGACATTCTTTCTCCTTACTGTCCTGGGCGCGGCGTTCGCGTCGCGAACGGCCCCGCCCGAGCTCAGTGGACCAGCGTCTGTGGCCCGAGCACGAAATCCGGGTCGACCTGGTCGGCGAGGTCTTCGCCCACCTTGTCGTTGGCCCAGGCGGTGGCGTTGCGCAGGTGAAACTCCACCGCCTGCCGGGTGTAGGTGGCCCAGTCCTTCGCACAAGCATCGACGGCTTTACGCATCGCGTCCAGAGCGTCACGGGTAGCGATCTCCAGCGCGGAGAGCGGCTGCGGGCGCCCCCGCTCGGCCGCCTTCACGTACGCCGAGCGCCCCACCCAGGTCAGCAGGTCGTCGCCGGCGTGCTCGCGGAGGAAGTCCACATCGGACTCGTCGTCGACCTTGTTGCCCACCACGTACACCCGGACGCCGAAGTCGCGCGCGTAGCCCACATACTGCCGGTAGACGCCCACGCTGCGCAGCGTCGGCTCGCACACCAGGAACGTCGCGTCGAAGCGGGTGAACAGCCCGGACGCGAACGAGTCGGCGCCGGCGGTCATGTCCACCACCACGTACTCCCCCGGGCCGTCGACCAGGTGGTTGAGCAGCAGCTCGACCGCGCCGACCTTGGAGTGATAGCAGGCCACGCCGAGATCCTCGGTCGCGAACGGCCCGGTGACCGCGAGCCGGATGCCGCCGACCTCGCGCACGAGCGCGTCGTAGATCGGGTTGGCCCCGGTGATCGAGAGCAGCCGCGAACCCCGCCCCGGCGGGGTGGTCTTGACCATGGCCGCGGCCGAGGAGATCCGGGGGTTGCTCCCGCGCAGGTGCTCCTTGATGTCGGCCAGGTGGTCACCGAGCGCGGGCAGCAGCACGGCCTCGTCCTCGGCGGCGCCGAGCGCGGCGGCCAGGTGCTGGTTGATGTCCGCGTCGACGGCGAGCAGCGGCGCGCCGCTGCCGGCCAGGTGGCGGGCCAGGAGGGCGGCCAGCGTGGTCTTGCCGCTGCCACCCTTCCCGACAAGAGCGATTTTCACGGTACGGGCTCCTTGGGCTGTCGTCTCTTGCTCGTATTGGATGTCATTTCCAATAGCAGCGCAAGCACTTTCGGGCGTGTCGGCATATCGAACCTTTTCACCGCCCAGTTACGGTCCGTCCCGACGCGCGGGCGCCGCGCGGTTCAGGTTGAAAAAAGTTCGTTGGTAGGGTTGCGGGCCGTGACGATGACCGAGCCCGTGGCCGCGCCCGCCGACCCGCCGGCCACCTCACGCCGCCGGCCGGACCTCGCCGTCGCGGCGCTCTCGCTGGGGCTCGCCGTGCTCGTCACCGCCGGCCTGTGGGCCGATCCCAACCACCGCACGATCAAGGTCAACTCCAGCGACCAGGCGCTCTTCGAGTGGCTCCTCGCGTTCGGGGCGCACGCACTCACCCACGCGGAAAACCCGCTCTTCACCCACCTGATGAACGTCCCCGACGGGGTGAACCTCGCGGTCAACACCTCGATCACCGTGTACGCGGTGCTCTTCGCCCCGGTCACGCTGCTCGCCGGTCCACAGTGGTCGTTCGTCGTGATCCTCACGCTCAACCTGGCCGCGACCGCGTTCGCCTGGTACCTGCTGCTCTCCCGCGCGTTCCGCCTACCGGTCCTCGCGGCGGCGGTCGGCGGCGTCTTCTGCGGCTTCGCGCCCGGCATGGTCTCGCACGCCAACGCCCACCTCAACTGGACCGCCGGCTGGCTGGTGCCGCTGCTGGTGTGGCGGGTGTTCGCGCTCCGCGAGCCGGGCCGCTGGCGCCGCAACGGGCTGATCCTCGGCGTGTTCGTGGCGATCGCGTTCTCCATCGCGGCCGAGGGGCTCTTCTTCACCGCCCTGGCCTGCGGCGTGTTCCTCGGCGTGTGGGCGCTCTCTCGCCGTGCCGAGGCGCGCGCGGCCCTGCCGCCGTTCCTCCGCGGTCTGGCGGTCGCCGGCGGCACGGCCCTGGTCCTGCTCTCGTACCCGCTGTGGCTGCACTTCTTCGGCCCGCAGCGCTTCCACGGCACGGGCTTCGACCCGAAGGTGCACAACGAAGACCTCGCCGCGTTCGCCGCTTTCCCGGAGCGCTCGCTCGCCGGCGTGGCCGGCCTTGGCACGGGCCTCGCGCCCAACCCCACCGAGGAAAACTCGTTCTTCGGCCTCCCCCTGCTCCTGCTCGCGATCGCCTGCTTCGTGCTGCTATGGCGGCGCGCCGAGGCGGGCCGGCGGGCGGTGCTGCGCGCGCTCGCGGTCACCGCCGGGGTGTTCTTCGTGCTGTCACTCGGGCCGGAGCTCAAGGTCGACGAGCGGCTGACCGGCATCCCGCTGCCGTACGCCGCGCTGGGTTCCCTGCCGGTCTTCAACGCCGCGCTACCCGCCCGCCTGGCGCTCGTGGTGATCCCGCTGATCGGCGTGGTCCTCGCCTACGCGCTGGCCGCCCTCGGCCCGCGGCCCGCGCCGGCCTGGCTCGGCGCCTTCGCCGTCGCGCTGTTGCCGCTCGTACCGGTGCCGCTGCACACCTCGGTGTACGAGCCGGTCCCCCGCTTCGTCACGTCCGGCACCTGGCGGGAGTACGTGAGCGACGGCGGTGTGCTCGCCCCCCTGCCGCCCACCTCCGACGTGCTGCCGGACGGGCAGCGCTGGCAGACGTACGCGTTGGCGCACCGGCAGGGCGAGTTTCGCATCCCGGCCGGCTTCTTCCTCGGCCCCGGCGGCCCGGACGGCAAGGGCCGGATCGGGCCGGTCCCCCGCCCGTCGGCCGACCTGCTCTTCGAGGTCGCGCGCACCGGCGTGGTGCCGCCGATCACCGACGCCGACCGGGCGGCCGCGCGCGAGGACCTGCGCTACTGGGGCGCGGAGGCCGTCGTGCTCGCCGATCACGTACACGGCGCGAAGTTTCCGGCCCACCCGGAAGCGTTGCTACGCGCCACGACCGAGCTGCTCGGCCCCCCGCAGCGGGTCGAGGATGTGTGGCTCTGGCGCGCCTGAAGCGCCCCACGGATCCGAATCGTCGCCAGCTACGAATCCGGGCTGGCGCACTATCACCAATCCATCGAGAAGAGGCAGCATCAGCTCGGACGACTCGACGAAAAGGTGGGGCTCGTGAGTCCTTGGGACAACATCGACCGGCACCTGAAGGAGATGCACGACTTCCTGATCAACGATCGGGCGAAAGTCGTCGCCCAGGCCCAGCGCGAGGCTGACGAGGCCAAGGCACGTGGCGAGGAGCAGTGGAGCCAGCTCCTTCAGGAGCGTGCGGACGAGCTCCGGTCATTCCGCTTCCATTGGGAGCGGGAGGAGGCGGCCGCGGCCTGAAGGGTGACGTGAGCGACACCCGGTGATCGGGCCCCTACCCGGGTTTAGGCTGGGTGGGTGACTAGTGCACTCACCCGGCTGCGCCACCGAAACCTCGGCCGCGTCGACTACCTCGCGGCGTGGGATGAGCAGCGGCGGCTGCACGAGGCCGTTGTCGCCGGCGCCGAGCCCGACACCGTGCTCCTGCTGGAGCACCCCAGCGTCTACACGGCCGGCAAGCGCACCGAGCCGCTCGACCGCCCGATGGACGGCACGCCGGTCATCGACGTCGACCGCGGCGGCAAGATCACTTGGCACGGGCCCGGCCAGGTGGTGGGCTACCCGATCCTCAAGCTGCCCGACCCGATCGACGTCGTGGCCTACGTGCGCCGCACCGAGCAGCTGCTCATCGACGTGTGCGCCGAGTTCGGCCTGGCCACGACACGGATCGAGGGGCGCAGCGGCGCCTGGGTGCCCGCCGACGACCGCGGTCCCGACCGCAAGGTGGGCGCGATCGGCATCCGCGTCTCGCAGGGCGTGACCCAGCACGGCTTCGCGCTCAACTGCGACTGCGACCTGTCCGTCTACGACCGCATCGTCCCGTGCGGCATCCGCGACGCGGCCGTCAGCTCCCTCAGCGCCGAGCTCGGCCGGCAGATCACAGTCGCCGACGTGTTCCCGGTGGTCGAGCGCCACCTGGGCACACTGCTCGCCGGGTAGGCGCCTTGTCCGTTCACGGGCTGGTCGTACGGCCCGGCGAGGGGCGCACGTTCGCGTACGCGGGGCAGCCGATGCGCGTGCTCGCCGAGACGCAGGGCTTCGCGGTCGTCGAGATGACCGTGCCGCCCCGATTCGCCGGCCCGCTGCCACACCGCCACCACGGCTTTGACGAGGGCATCCACGTGCTCAGCGGCATGCTCCTGCTGACGTACGGCACGGACGACCCGGTCGAGGCGCCAGCCGGGTCGTTCTGCCTCGCGCCGCGTGGCGTGCGCCACACCTTCGCCAACCCGACCGACGAGCCGGCCCAGGTGCTCGGACTCTGGTCCCCCGGCCCGGCCGGCCTCGCGTTCATGGCGGACGTCGGCGCGGTAATCCCCCCAGGCGGCGCCCCCGACCCGGCCGCGGTAGCCGCCGTCTACGCCGCCCACGACAGCGACCTGCTGCCCTAGGGCCTGTATCGGCTACCGCGATTTCCGCTGTGGTCCGGACCGCTGCTCCCGCACGCCTTACCGGCCCGGGAGGCTGTCGAGCCGCTCGCACAAACGGGGCAGCTCGACAGCCAGGGGTGACCGCACCCCACAGCGGACCCGGCGAGGGCCCTAGGGAGTCAGTCGGTGGCGGTCGCGCGGGAAGGCGGTCACCTCGCGCACGTTGCCCGCACCGGTGAGCCGGGCCACGAAACGCTCCAACCCGATCGCGAACCCACCATGTGGCGGCATCCCGTGCCGAAACGCCTCCACATAGGACTCGTACGGCGTGAGCGGCTCGCCCCGCGCGGCCAGCGCCGCCACATAGTCCTCGTACCGGTGCAGCCGCTGCCCGCCGGTGACCAGCTCCACACCCCGGAAGATGAGGTCGAAGCCGTTCGTGTAGCCGGGGCGGCCGGGGTCGGGGTGGGTGTAGAAGGGGCGCTTGGCCATCGGATAGCCGGTGACGAAGACGAAGTCCGAACCGTGCTCGCGTAGCGCCCACTCCCCGACCGCCCGCTCGTGCGCCGGCGCTAGGTCCGGCTCGTCCGGTGCGGCGCCGGCGATCTTCAGCGCCTCCGTGAAGTGCAGCGCCGGCAACTCGGCCGGCAGCACGGCGGGCAGCCCGGTCGCCGCGACCATGCCGCGGATCACCTCGGTGAGCACGGCCATGACGTCGCGATGGTCCTCGACGAAGCCGAGCTCGACGTCCAGCGACGTGAACTGCGCCAGATGCCGCCCCGTCTCGTGCGGCTCGGCGCGGAAGGCCGGGCCCACCTCGTACACCCGCTCGAAGACGCCGACCATCATCTGCTTGTAGAACTGGGGCGACTGGGACAGGAACGCGGGCCGTCCAAAGTAGTCGATCGCGAAGACGTTCGCCCCGCTCTCGGTCGAGCTGGCCACGATCTTCGGCGTGTGCACCTCCACGAAGCCCAAGCCGTCCAGTGTGGACCGGAAGCCGGCCGCGGCCGCCGCCGACAGGCGCAGCGCCGACGCCCGCGTGGGGTGGCGCAAGGAGAGCGACGCGTGGTCGAGCTGGGTCGGCAGCGTCGCCGCCAGCTCCGGCCGGAAGAGGTCGAACGGTGGCGGCTCGGCGGGCGCGCCCAGCACCCGTACCAGAGGCTCGACAACCTCGACCCCGGCGGGCGCGGCGGTGTTCGCGACGGCCTTGCCGGTGACCTCGACGGCGGTCTCCTCCCCCACGGCCTCGATCTGGGCGCGGACGCCGGGGTCGGTGACCACGACCTGGCTGAGCCCGGCGCGGTCCCGGACGATGAGGAAAGCCACCGACTTCAGCAGCCGGCGGCGGTGTACCCAGCCCGCGACCCGTACGGCCGAGCCGATGTGGGCATGGATCTGGGTGGAAAGGATGCGTTGCATGCGGCACCTCCTCGTCAATCGCGCAACGCGATCCCCGATGGGGCGCGGGCGAGTGGGGAACTCGCGGTGCCACCGCGCCTTCACCCCCGAAGGGGCCTCATTTTCGAAGCGGCTCAGGAGTGTCTTCACGCCCCGGCGCCGGGCCACCTTCACAGCACGCGGTAGCTCTCTCGGCCGGCGGATCGGGGCGGTACTTGGTTCCGTCGACGCCGCTCATGCCACGCTAACAGGACAAACCGGTGGTGGGCATCACATTAAGGGGAGGGTGAGGCTCGTCGCCTAATGTTCATGCGTGACCACGGCGAGCGTAGGCTCAGATCTGTGACCATCGCTCCAGAGGGACGGCGCCTGCTGCGCATCGAGGCGCGCAACGCCGAGACGCCGATCGAGCGCAAGCCGCCGTGGATCAAGGTCAAGGCCAAGATGGGCCCGGAGTACACCGAGCTGCGTGGCCTGGTCCAGCGCGAGGGCTTGCACACCGTGTGTCAGGAGGCCGGCTGCCCCAACATCTACGAGTGTTGGGAAGATCGCGAGGCCACCTTCCTCATCGGCGGCGACCAGTGCACCCGGCGGTGTGACTTCTGCCAGATCGACACGGGCAAGCCGGCCGAGTTCGACGCCGACGAGCCCCGCCGGGTCGGCGAGTCGGTCGCCACGATGGGCCTCCGCTACGCCACGGTCACCGGTGTCGCCCGCGACGACCTCCCCGACGGCGGCGCCTGGCTCTACGCGGAGACGGTCCGCCAGATCCACAAGCTCCAGCCCGGCTGCGGTGTCGAGCTGCTGATCCCCGACTTCAACGGCGACCCGGTGCAGCTCGGCGAGGTCTTCGACGCCCGCCCCGAGGTGCTCGCCCACAATGTCGAGACGGTGCCACGCATCTTCAAGCGCATCCGGCCGGCCTTCCGCTACGAGCGCTCGCTCGACGTGCTCACCCAGGCGCGCGCGGCCGGCATGGTGACCAAGTCCAACCTGATCCTCGGGCTGGGTGAGGAGCGTCACGAGATCTCCCAGGGCCTGCGCGACCTGCACGCCGCGGGCTGCGAGCTGGTGACCATTACGCAGTACCTCCGCCCGACCCCGCGCCACCACCCGGTGGAGCGCTGGGTCAAGCCGGAGGAGTTCGTCGAGCTCAAGGAGGAGGCCGAGCGCATCGGCTTCGCCGGCGTGATGAGCGGGCCGCTGGTGCGCTCCTCCTACCGCGCCGGCCGGCTATACCAGCAGGCTCTGGAGGCCCGCTCGAGCTGACGGCGCGATGTCACGCTCCGGGATGACTTACGGACGAAGCGTGTTGAGGAATCCTATAGAGATAGTTAGATTCCTCCCCATGAGTCTGCCGACGGAACCCATCGGAAGCATCCCCCGACCCGCCGCCCTCCTTACCGGTATCGCCGACCACGCGGCCGG
Source organism: Phytohabitans sp. LJ34 (assembly GCF_052068095.1). Taxonomy (NCBI): domain Bacteria; kingdom Bacillati; phylum Actinomycetota; class Actinomycetes; order Micromonosporales; family Micromonosporaceae; genus Phytohabitans; species Phytohabitans sp. LJ34. The sequence continues at coordinate 95,352 of NZ_JBQHDG010000021.1, forward strand.
CCGCATCGACAAATCCGCCCTGGACGGCCTGTACGACGATGCCGTGCGCGACACGATCGCGACGCTGGAGTCCCTCGGCTCGACCGTGGTGACGGACGGCGAGCAGACCAAGCCCTCCTTCGTGACCTACCCCCTCGCCGGTCTCGACAACCTCGCGCCGGACGGCGCGGTCATCCCCTTCGCCGACGGCCACACCCGGCAGCTGCCCCGGCTGGCGGCGGGTCCGTTCCGCTACGCGGCCCGCGCGGGCGACTACCTGCGCGCCGCCCAGCGACACGCGTCCGTGCCGGTCAAGCAGGCGGTCATCGCACCCTCCGCGCTGAGCCTTCTCTACCCCCAGGACCCCATCACCGGGTACAGCCGGGAAGAGTTCCTCGACGACCTCGTGGACGAGGCGGAGGCCGACATCCGCGACGCGCTCGACGCGGGTGCGCACCGCGTCCAGCTCGACTTCACCGAGGGCCGGCTCTCGATCAAGCTCGACCCGTCGGGTGGCGTGCTGCGGTCGTTCGTGGCACTCAACAACCGCGTGCTCGACCGCTTCACCGACGAGGAGCGGGCCCGGATCGGCGTACACACGTGTCCCGGCGGCGACCAGGACTCCACGCACAGCCTCGACGTCGAATACGCCGCGCTGCTTCCGGACCTGTTCGCCATCAACGCCGGCGTCTTCTACGTTCAGCTCGCCAGCGAGGCCGACCCCGACGCGGCGCTCGCCGCGGTGGCCGCGCACCTCCGCCCGGGCCAGCGGGTCTTCGTCGGCGTCACCGACCCGATCGACCCGGCGGTCGAAACCCCGGCCCAGGTGCGCGACCGCGTGCTCCGCGCGGCCGAGCACATCCCCCCGGACCGCCTCGGCACCTGCGACGACTGCGGCTTCGCGCCATTCGGCGACGACACCTCCACGTCGCGGGAGACCGCCTTCGCCAAGGTACGCGCGCGGGTGGAGGGGACCGCACTGGCCGCTGACGCATTGGGCGTCTAAAGATCGCTGCTCCCGCGACCGCAGGTCGCGGTCACCCGCCGGCCGCGCGACAGTCGCCGTTGCCCACGACATCCCCGCCGCGGCGGGGGCCGGCATCAGGGTGCCGTCGCAACCGGTAAGCGCGACGGCGGCAGGGACAGCGCACGGATTCCAGATCTAGGAGAGTTAGGGCGCCATACCAGCCCTAAGTCTCCTAGATCTCCATAGCTGACGCGGACCGCAGGCTCTCGTGGATAACACAGCGTAAGCAGGTGAGCGAGGGTTGCGCCGTTTGTGGTTCGGCGCAGTTCGCGGCAAGAGCCATTGCGGACAACGGCGACCGTCACGCGGTGTGGCGTCTTTGCCGCGACCAGCGGCGGACGGGCGAGGCCGCGGGAGCAACGGCATGGACCACGACGGGCGTCGCGGTAGCCCAAATCTGTCTTTGAATCGAGCTTGGAGGATGCGGCGCCCCGACTCCGGAAGCTCTCGAGAGGCCGGGAGCGACGTCTAGCATCCAACGATGTGGATACCGGCGCCGGCGACCGGGAGCTAGGCCGATGGAAAAGTGGGAGTACGCGTCGCTGTACCTGGTGAAGGTGAGAAACCAGGTGCGCGAGTCGCGCCTGTTTCGCGACGACAAGGTGACCGTGGAAAACAAGCTCGTCGCGGTCATCGTGCGGGTCAAGGTCGACACGATCCGCACGCAGGTCTCCTCCGACATCGCCGCGTTCAACTGGGCCGGGCAGCAGGGCTGGCGGGTGAGGCTCGACGGTGCGGCCCCGCCTGGCCCGGTGCCCGACCTGGTGACCGAGGCCGTCCGCGCCGACGGTGAGGCCGTCGCGTGCCGGCAGTTTTACCTGGAGCGGGCGCTCGCCGGCTGAGTGGCCGCACGGCGTAGCTCGCGCATGCCGCGCCGGCCGATGTAGACGGTCGCCACACCGGACAGCCCGCCGAACGCGGCCAGCGAGAGCGCTGGCGCCCACCCGCCGAGGCTGCCGAGCTCGTCGTCCGCGGCGAAAAGGGCCACGGTGTAGCCCGCGGTGGCGAGGATAAGCAGGGTGACGACGGCCCCGACGGCGGCCATCACCATCGCCGCGACGCCGCCGGCGCGTGTGGGAGTCTCCGCGGTCATGCCCGCATGGTAAAGCTAGGAACGCTCCTCCAGCAGCCCCAAGCGGTGTGCGACCGCGGCCGCCTCCACCCGATTGGCCACCGCGAGCTTGGCGATGATGCGGGAGACGTGGACGCTGGCCGTCTTGGGCGAGATGTAGAGCTGCTCGGCGATCCGCCTATTGCTCAGCCCTTCGGCCACCAGGCGGAGCACCTCCTGCTCGCGCACCGTCAGCAGCTCCGGCTCGTCGGGCGCGGAACGGCTGGACACCCGCAGGCCGACGCGGCGGGCCAGCGTGTCGAGCTCTTCCCGGAGGGGGGCGGCGTGCAGGTCGTCGGCGATGCAGCAGGCCTCCTCGACCGCCTCGCCGACAAGGCCGCGCTCGCCGGCCGCCGCGGCGGCCTCCGCGAGGCCGAGCAGGGCGCGGGCCAGCGGGTAGGGCTGGCCGTCGACCCGCCAGGCCGCGACCGCCTCCTGCCAGGCGGGCAACGCGCCGGGACCGCGGGCCAGGATGGCGCGGGTCTGTGCGGCCCCCGCCCGCTGCGCGGGGTGTCGCGAGCTCAGCTCGGCCATCCCGGCGCGGACCTGCTTGGCCACCGCTTCGTCGTCGCCGAGCGCGGCGGCGCGGGCGGCGGCGACCATCAGCGGCCACATGTAGCGCGGGAACTCCTCGGCGCGGGGCACGGCGAGCCCGGTCTTCGCCGCCTCGACCGCGCCAGGCAGGTCGCCGCGCTGGAGGGCGGCCTCGATGCGCAGCTCGTGCAGCGGGATGGCGAGCTGGTGCTCCAGGTATGGCCGGCCGAGGAAGCTCAACGCCCGGGCCACCAGCTCGTCGGCGCCGGGGTGGGCGCGGGCCAGCCGGAGCTGGGCGCGGATCTGGAGCCAGTGGAGGCCGAGCGTGCCCGGCGGGTCGATGCGGGCGGTCTCGGCGCAGAGCGCGTCGGCCTCGTCCCACCGGCCCAGCGCCCAGAGCGCCTCGGCGTGGTTGGAGAGCAGGAACGCGCCGGTCGAGCGGCTGATGCCGACCCGCTTGGCCTCGACCGTGCCGTCGGCGGCGTTGCGCGCGGACTCCGTGTACTCACCGACCTCGAAGAGGGCGTCGGAGATGTTGACCAGCGCGTGGACCAGCTGCGGCACGTCGCCGGTGCGGCGGGCCAGCTCTTCGGCCTTGCGCAGCTCGGCGAGGCCGGCCTCGGCGGAGATCTCGTTGGTGCACACGCGGCCGTAGGTGAGCGTCGCCGCGACCTGGGCCGCGGGGTCACCGAGCGCCTCGGCGTCGGCCATCGCCTCGCGGGCGATGCGCGCGCCCTCCGCCACGCCGACCTTGCCGAGGTGGGTGGCGACGTTGGCCAGGATCAGCACCCGCTCGGGCTCGTTGGGCACGTCGTGCACCAGCTCGTACGCCGTGCGGAGCTCGGTCGCGCCGTCGCCCTTGCCGAGCACGCGCATCAGCCGGCCGCGGCGCTCCAGCATGCGGGCGGCGCGCAGCGGCTCGGCGTCTCTGTCGATCTCGGCGAGTGCGGCGCGGGTGAGGCTCATCGCGCGGGCGTAGTCGCCGGCCGTGGACGCGGCGAGCAGCGTCTCCTCCAGCAGCCCGAGATGGTCCATGCCGAGCCGGTCGGCGGCGTCGGGCACCTGCTCCCACAGCTCGAGCACGCGCTCCAGCAGCCGGCTCTTCTCCGCGTACGCGTACCGCTTGCCGGCCGCCGTCGCCGCCGCCCACGCCGAGGTGAGCGCGCGGGGGTGGTCGTGCGCCGCATACCAGTGGTGGGCGATCTCGGCGGGCGCGCGGTCGGCGCCGACGAGCTGGGGCCGGGCCTCGATGGCGGCCGCGTAGCGGGCGTGCAGGCGGGCCCGCTCGCCGGGCAGCGCGTCTTCGTGGACGGCCTCGCGCACCAGCGCGTGGCGGAACTCGTATCCCCCGTCGGCGCCGGCCACCAGCAGCTGGGCGGCGACCGCGGTGCGGAGCGCGTCTTCGAGCGCGTGGTCGGGCTGCTCGGCGACCTGGACGAGCAGGTCGTGGCCGATCCGGTTACCACCGGCGGCGGCCAGCCGGAGGACCCGCTGCGCCGCGTCGGGCAGCCGGTCGATCCGGGCGAGGAGGAGGTCGCGAAGGGTGTCGGGCAGGTCGCGGCAGCCGTCGGGGTCGCTGGAGACGGCCAGCTCCTCGACGAAGAACGGGTTGCCCTGGGAGCGGTCGTAGACGTTGTCGACGAGCGCGGGGCGGGGCTCGGCGCCGAGCAGGTCGGCGAGGATCTCCATCGTGCCGTCGCGGTCGAGCCGGTCGAGATCGACGCGCTCGACGCCACGGGCCCGGTCGAGCTCGGCGAGGAACGGCCGTAGCGGGTGGCCCCGGTGCAGCTCGTCGGAGCGGAACGTGCAGATCAGCAGCGCCTGTGCCGTGCGCGCCGAGCGGATCAGAAACGCGATGAGGTCGCGGGTGGAGCGGTCGGCCCAATGCATGTCTTCGACGATCAGGACCAGCGGGCGCTCCCGGGCCAGCCGCCCGAAGAGGCCGGCCACCAGCTCGAAAAGGTAGCCCCGATTGGCGTCGACGAGCCCCTCTGGGCCGGCCGGGCCCAGCTCGGGCAACAGCCGGGCGAACTCGTGCTCGTGCCCGTCGAAAGCCGCCGGGCCGTCGCCGCGCAGCAGGTCGCGCAGTGCGGCCACGAAGGGCGCGAACGGCAGGCCCTCCTCGCCCAGCTCGAGGCACTGGCCGGTGAGGACGCGGACGCCCTCGCCCAGCGCGTAGCGCCGAAACTCCTCGACCAGCCGGGTCTTGCCGATCCCCGCCTCGCCGCCGAGCAGCACCGTCGTGGGCTCGTCGCCGCGGGCGCGCTTGAGCGCGTCGCGCAGCGCCGCGAAGTCGGCGTCGCGACCCACGAGGACGGAGCTTGTGGCTCGGGCGGTCACGAGATCGAGCATGCCATGCCCCTCCGACATCTCATTAACGATTAAGAGCCGTGGGGCTCGCCCCCGTGACGAGCCCCACGGCCGGAGATCAGGAGAGCGCTGGCGCCCGCGTGGCGGCCCCGTGGTGCCGCCGCCCGGCGCGGGACCACCAGCGTGGCTGCTCGGGGCCGTTCCCACCGCGTACGACGGAGCGGGCCAGGCGCACCCGGTCGGCCTCGGCGTGCAGCTCGGCGGAACGGTGACGGTGAAGGGTCAGTGCGGAGTGTGCGTCGAGGTTCGTCATGACCATTACTCTTCGCGCGAAGGCAGCGCCGGCGCATGGGTGCGATGCCCGATCTTCCAGGTGGGAGGGGTACTTACCCCGGCCCGCGGCGGAGCCCTAGGGCCGTAAGGTCCTTACCGCGCCCAGCCCTTAGACTTCCTGGCATGGCAAAGCCCGAGGAGAAGGTCGGTTTCGGTCAGCGGCTGAAGCAGATCGGGATGGTTTTCTCGTTCACCGCCAAACGCGACAAGTGGTTCGCCCCACTGGTCGCCGCCGCGGTGCTCATCCCGCTCGCCCTGACCGTGGTGGCGGTGATCACCTGGGGCTGGCTGTGGCTGCCGGTGGGCATCCTGCTCACGCTCCTCGCCGTGCTCATCGTGCTCAACGTGCGCTCCAACGCCGCGATGATGAACGCCGCGGAGGGCCAGCCCGGCGCCGCCGCCCAGCTCGTCGAAAACATGCGCGGCGACTGGCGGGTCACCACCGCCCTCAGCTCCACCACGCAGATGGACATGGTGCACCTCGTGCTGGGCCGGCCGGGCGTGATCCTCCTGGCGGAGGGCAACCCGCAGCGCGTGCGCAGCCTCCTCGGCCAGGAAAAGCGCCGGCTCGCCAAGGTCATCGGCAACGCCCCGATGTACGACTACATCATCGGCACCGAGGAGGGCGAGCTGTCGGTCCGCAAGCTGCGGACCACGCTCATGCGCCTGCCGCGCAACCTCACCGGCAAAGACGTCAACGCGCTCGACAAGCGGCTCACCGCCCTCTCCGCCCGCCCCAACCTCCCCAAGGGCGCCATCCCGAAGAACATGCGCCCCTCGAAGGGCGCCTTCCGCCAGATGCGCGGCCGCTAGGTCGCTGCCGGCTCCGGCCTCAAGGCCATTTCGAATATTTGAGCTACCGCGATGTTCGTCGTGGTCCGTGCCGTCGCTCCCGCGGCCTCACCCATCGCTGCTGGTCGCGGTTACCCCTTGATCACCCACACGCGCCGAAAAGATCGTGGTACTCCGGTCCCCCATAGGGGGTCTGAAGTACCACGATCTCGTTCCTGCCCGGCTAGCGGTCGCTAGAACGGGAGTCGTAGGCCCAGGCGGCCGCCGAGCGGGGCGTTCCAGTCGCGGACCAGGCGCAGCTCGGTGTCGGTGAGGCCGCGGCGGTAGACGCGCACCTCGTCGACCGTGCCGCGGAAGCGGTCGGCGCCGTCCACGCGCTGTCCGATGTGGATGCCTTGCACGCCGAACTCCTTGCCCGCCGTCACCGAGCCCGGCGGTGCGGTCGTCGATGCCACCTCGGTGCCGTCGACGAGCAGGGCCAGCCGGCCGTCCGCGCGGCGCAGGGCCACGTGGTGCCACGCGCCGTCGTTGTAGGCGGACGTCGAGGCCACGCTCACCGTGAAGCGGTCGACGACCATCAGGGCCCGGATCCGTTTGCTCGCCGGCTCCGCGCGCAGCCAGATCTGCGGGGTGGTCCCGCTTCCCATCCGGTACGCCCAGAGGATCGCGCCCTGCTTGGTCGGCTCGGCGTAGCGGATCCAGGCGGTGAGCGTGAAGTCGCCGCCGCCGAGGTCGATCGAGCGGTCGAACGGCACCTCGACGCGGTCGTCGACGCCGTCCAGCGCCAGCCCGCCGCCGAAGCGCCCGTCCTCGACACCGGCCGCTCCGCCGCGCAGGTAGGCGTCGTTGCGCGCGGGCGACACGTCCGGCGTCGTCGGGGCCGGAGCGGGTGGGCCGGGGATGCCCGGCGGCGTGCCGTTGGGCGTGTCCAGGTAGGCCTCGTCGAAGCGGGTCCACCGGATGCTCTCGTACGGCGTCGAGGTGCCTGACTCGTACATCAGCGCGGCCTCGTCGCCGTCGAGCCGCACCATGTCGGAGTACGCGGTCGGGCCCCACGAGAAGACCTTGCCCTGCCGCCACGTCTCCCAGGTGCGCCCCTCGTCGTACGACGAGCGGATCGACGCCACCTCGCGCGCGGCCGGGTGTGCCGGCGCCGAGAAGAGGATCCGCCCCGAGTCGAAGCGGAGCAGTGAGCCCTGCACGTCCGGCATCTCCAACGCCGGCAGTGTCCGGAAGGGACGATCCAAGGTCTCGCCGCCGTCGCTGCTCGTCGCGTACGCCCGGCTGCCCGGGTCGGTGCCCCGCTCGCGGGCCAGCGCGTATATCCGCCCGTCGCGCAGCTCGACGACGGTCACCTCCTGCGCGATGACCCGCCCGTCGTCGCGGGACGTCTCCGCGCCGATGTGCCATGTCTCGCCGCCGTCATCGCTGTAGAGCAGGTGTGTGCCGTACACGTGCGGGCCGACCCGATCCCAGCTCTCGAAGCTCGCGCCGACCACCAGTCGCCCGGCGTGCGGGCCGCGGGTGAGCTGGATGCCGTGCATCGGCCCGGTGGCGTACCAGTGGTTCCACTCCGGACGCTTCGCCTCGGTCAGCTCGCGCGGCGCCGACCAGGTGGCCCCGACGTCGTCGCTCACCTGCACGTACGGGTCGCGGTCGCACCCGTCGGGGCACGGTGCCGGTCCATTGTGGGTGGTCACGACGACGACCCGTCCGGTGCGGCGGTCGACGATCGGCACCGGGTTGCCGTGCGTGCTCCCGTTGCCCTCGGATACCACCTGGAGCGGCCCCCACGTGCGCCCGCCGTCGGTCGAGCGGCGGAGCACGAGGTCGATGTCGCCGTCGTCGCCGCAGTCCGCGACCCGCCCCTCGGCGAAGGCCAGCACGGTGCCGTCGTTGGCCCGCACGACGGCGGGGATGCGGAAGCAGGAGTAGCCGGAATCGCCCTGCCGGTACAGCACCTGCTCGTCGACCGAGGGTGCCGGGGCGGCCACCGAAGGGCCGAGCAGCGCGAGTGCGAGGAGCGCCTTCATCAGACCAGCCCCGCCGCGGCCAGGTACTTGCCGACCCGGGCGATCTCGTCATCGTCGAGCGGCACCTGTGGCGGCGCGGTCGTCGGGTGGTCGATGACGCCGCGCAGGAAGAGTGCCGCCTTGAAAGCACCCAGTGCGGACGAGCTGATGCCCATGCGTGTGCCTCCCACCGTGATGAGTTCGAAGAGGTGAAACAGCCGCTCCTGCTCGGCCCGCGCGGCGTCCCACTCGCCGGCCCACGCCGACCTCAGCAGCCGCACGTACCCGTGCGGGTCCACATTGCCCAGTCCGGGGACGACCCCGTTGGCGCCCATCCACAGCGCTGAGTCGACGGTCAGCTCGGACCCGGTCAGCACGCTGAACCCGCTGACGTCCTCCCGGTCGCGGCGGCCGAGGATCACCGACCGCAGCCCGCCCTCGTCGCCGCTGGAGTCCTTGACGCCGGCCAGTACGCCCTCGGCGGCCAGGTCCAGCACGAGGTCGGTGCTGAGCTTGGTGTGCACCGACACCGGCAGGTCGTACGCGTACAGCGGCCGCGCCGCCGCGTCGGCGATCGCGCGGAAGTGGGCCCGGATCTCGGTCGGATGCGTGCGCGCGTAGAAGGGCGCGGTGGCGACGATCCCGTCCACGCCGGCGTCCACAGCGGACCGCACGTGGTCCAGCACCCGCATCGTCGTCATGTCGATGACACCGGCGAGCACCGGCACCCGCCCGGCGACGTGCGCGACGACGGTGTCCAGCACGACCCGGCGGTGCCGGTCCGGCAGGAACGCCGCCTCCGACGAGGAACCGAGCAGGAACAGCGCGTCCACACCCCCGTCGATCAGGTGGTCGACGAGCCGGGTCAGCGAGCCGGTGTCCACCTCGTACCGCGGGGTGAGCGGGGTGCACACCGGAGGGATGACGCCGGTGAGGGCTTGGGCCGTGGTCATGAACGCTCCTGTGCTTGGCTGATCAGCTCGCGGTCGGTGGCGCCGGCCGGCACCGGGTGGTAGCAGCGGATGAGCTGCCCGGTGTCGCCGTCGAGCGGCGGCATCTCGTCCGCGCAGTCGTCTTCGGCCCGCCAGCAGCGGGTACGGAAAGGGCAGCCGCTCGGCGGCCGGGTGGCCGACGGCACCGGTCCCACCAGCGGGATGGGATCGATCGGGTGCAGCAGGCCGGGCGTGGCGGAGAAGAGCGCCCGCGTGTAGGGATGCCGCGCGCCGTGCGGCAGCGCCGCGGCCGGCGTCTCCTCGACGATCCGGCCGAGGTACATGGTGACGACCCGGTCGCTCATCCGCCGTACCGTCTGGATGTCGTGCGAGACGAAGACGAGCGCGAGGCCGAGCCGCTCTTTGAGGTCGAGCAGCAGGTTGAGGATCTGCGCCCGCACCGACACGTCGAGCGCGCTCGTCGGCTCGTCGGCGACCAGCAGGTCGGGTTCGAGCGCGAGCGCGCGGGCGATCGCCACCCGCTGCCGCTGCCCGCCGGAGAGCTGGCCGGGCAGCACGTCGGCGGCGCTGGCAGGGAGACCCACCTGGGCGAGCAGCTCGCGCACCCGCTCCGCGCGCTGCCGAGGTGTGCCCCGGCCGTGCACGTCGAGCGGGTCGCGCAGCACCTTGCGCACCGGCAGCCGCCGGTTGAGCGCGGTGGACGGGTCCTGGAAGACCATGCCGACGCCCGCTCCGATCAGGCGGCGCCGCCGGAAGTCGGGCATGCTTCCCAGGTCGTTCCCCTTGAAGGTGACCGTTCCCGACGTCGGGCGCTGGAGGCCGACGAGCACCTTGGCGAGCGTGGTCTTGCCGCAGCCGGACTCCCCCACGATGCCGACGGTCTCGCCGGGCGCGACGGTGAGGTCGGCGCCGGTGAGCGCATAGACACGGTCGCGGTGGAACAGCCCGCCGGAGCGCGCCTTGTGCACCACGTGCACATCGGACAGTTCAACAAGGACTGTCATGAGACACCCGCCAGTACGGTCGCCGGGTGATGGCAGGCGACGGCGTGCCCGTCGAGCCCGACCAGCGGTGGGGCTTCGGAGCGGCACACGGAGGAAGCCATCGGACAGCGGTCGGCGAAGCGGCAGCCGGACGGGAAGTCGGCCGGCGACGGCACCACGCCGCGGATCTGGGTGAGCCGCGGCGCCGCGGACTCCAGCGACAGCACCGAGCCGAGGAGCCCGCGGGTGTAGTGGTGCGCGGGCGCGCCGACGAGCGACGCGGTGACGCCGGTCTCGACGATCTGCCCGCCGTACATCACCGCGACCCGGTCGGTCACGTCGGCGACCAGGGCCAGGTCGTGGGAGACGAGGATCAGTGCGAAGCCGAGCTCGGCGCGCAGGCGCAGCAGCAGCTCGATCACCTGCGCCTGGACGGTCACGTCGAGCGCGGTCGTGGGTTCGTCGGCGACGATCAGCTTGGGGTCTCGGGAGAGCGCCATCGCGATGAGCACCCGCTGCCGCTGCCCGCCGGAGAGCTCGTGTGGGTACGACGAGAGCGTGCGCTTCGGGTCGAGCCCGACCATCTCCAGCAGCTCGGTCGCGCTCCGCTTGCCGCCACGCCGGATCAGCTGCTTGAGCTGGGCCCGGATGGTCATCGCCGGGTTGAGGGAGGAGAGCGCGTCCTGGTAGATCATCGCCATGTCGTGGCCGAGCAGCCGCCGGCGGGCCCGGCGCGGCAGGGCGAGCAGGTCCTTCCCGTCGAAGCGCACCTGCCCGCTCACCCGGGCCCCGCGCGGCTCGAGACCCATCACGGTCAGCGCGGTGAGCGACTTGCCGCAGCCGGACTCGCCGACCAGCCCGAGCACCTCGCCGGGGCGCACTTCGAAGCCGATGCCGTCGACGATGTCCACGTCGTCGTGCCGGCCGGGGAAGCTGATCCGCAAGCGCTCGACCGAAAGCACGGGCCGGCCGGCGGGCAGCGGCCGGGCCCGCTCGGCGAGCCGCCGGGCCGCCTCGGCGAGTCCGGGCAGCTGGACCACGTCGCCCGAGCCGGGCTTGACCGCCTCGATGGCGTCACCCTCCTTTGTGGAGCGGGGCGCCCGGCGTGCGGTGGGCGCGGCCCAGGCGTCCGAGACGCCCTCGGAGAGGATGTTGAGCGACAGCACGGTGAGGAGGATCAGCAGGCCCGGGAATACGGTGGCCCACCAGCCGCCGAGCAGCACCATGTTCTTGCCGTCGGCGATGACGCTGCCCCAGGAGGGGTTCGGCGGCCGCACACCCGCGCCGATGAACGACAACGACGCCTCGAAGACGATCGCGTCGGCCACCATCACCGTGCAGAAGACCAGCACCGGCGCGGCGCAGTTGACGGCGACGTGCTTGACCAGGATGTGCCAGGTGCGCGCGCCGATGGTCCGCTCGGCGGCGACGTAGTCCTCGCCGTACTGGGCGAGCACGTTGGCGCGTACCACGCGGGCGACGGGCGGTGTGTAGAGGAAGGCGATCGCGAAGACGAGCACCTGTATGCCGCCGCCGAAGACCGCCACGAGCACGGCGGCCAGTGCGATCCCGGGAAACGCCATGACGACGTCGAGGATCCGCATCATGCCCTCGTCGACCCACTTCGGGGCCGCGGCGGCGGTGGCGCCCACGATGGCGCCGACGACGAGCGCGGACGCGGTCGCGCCCAGGCCGATGACGAGCGACCAGCGCGCGCCGTGCATGAGCCGGCTGAGGATGTCGCGGTTGGCGCTGTCGAGCCCCATCCAGTGGTCGGCCGAGGGGCCGCCGCCGGCACTGGCCTGGTCGAGGGGCGAATGCGGCGCGATCCACGGCGCGAGGAGCGCGACGAGCGCGATCGCGAGGAGCACGCCGAGAGATATCCAGGAGAGCGGCGAGAGGCGTCTCATGAGGCGCTCCGGAGGCGCGGGTTCACCAGCAGGTACAGGATGTCGACGGCGAGGTTGACCACGACGAAGCCGGTGGCGATGGTCAGCACCACGCCCTGCACGACGGCGGGGTCGCCGTTGGTGACCCCGTCGATCATGAGCTTGCCCATGCCCGGGAGCGCGAAGATCGTCTCGATCACCACCGCGCCGCCGAGCAGGTAGCCGACCCGCAGACCGAGCACGGTCAACGGGTTGATGAGCGCGTTGCGCAGGACGTTGCGGCCGACCACGACGATCGGCGGCAGCCCGCTGCCGATCGCCGTGCGCACGTAGTCCTTGTCCAGCTCCTCCACCATCGACGTGCGCACGATGCGGGTGAGCTGTGCGGCGACCGGCAGCGACAGGGCCAGCGCGGGCAGCGTCATCGAGCGCAGCCACCCGGTGAACGAGTCGGCCGGGTTGATGTACCCGCCGGTCGGGAACCACCCCCGGTCCACCGCGAGCCACTGGATCATCAGCAGCGCCAGCCAGAACCCGGGCGCCGCCACCCCGCCCAGCGACACCACCCGGATCACCTGGTCGGGCCACCTGTCCCGGAAGATCGCCGCGGTGACACCCAGCAGAAGCGAGGTCACCACGGCGATCCCGAGCCCGAGGAAGGTCAGCTGCATCGTCAGCGGCAGCGCGGTGAGCACCGAGTCGAGCACCGGCGCCCGGGTCAGCACGCTCGTGCCCATGTCGCCCTGGAGCAGGTCGCCGACGAAACGCACGTACCGCACCGGCAGCGGGTCGGTCAGCCCGTTCTCCTCGCGAAACTGCTGGATCTGCTCCTGCGTCGGGTTCGTGCCCTGGAAGTACGCGTACTCGGGCTTGTTGTTCGAGAACCGCATGACGATGAAGACGAACAGGATCACACCCAGCAGCAGCGGGATCAGGATGAGGATGCGGCGGGCCAGCATCCGGGCGATCACGGACACGAGCTCAGACTCGCTTGGACTGGAGCAGGTTGATGCCTGGGTACCCCTGCGGGCGCACGCCGGTGAGCTTCTTGCTGTCCCAGGCGGTCATCAGCTCGGTGTGCACGACCGGGTAGAGCACCGCCTGCTCGGCGATCACGTTGAGGTACTGGTGGGTGAGGTCCAGCTTCTTCGCCGGGTCGGGCTCCTCGGTCGCCTTGTCCATCAACGCGAAGAGGTCCTTCGCCGCCGGGCTGGCGTCCCACTTCGTGTACTTCATCCAGACGCCGCCGGGCGTGTAGTTGTACCGCAGGATCAGGTCGGCGTCGATGCCGAACTGGTTGGGGTTGGAGGCGGCCGCCACGACCTGGTAGTCCTGCGACTGGTCCATCTTCGTGAACAGCGCGCTGGTGTCCTGCGGCTGGAGCGTGGTCTTGACGCCGATCGCGTTCCAGGAGTTGGCGATCGTGGGCAGGCAGTCGGCGATCCAGCTCACGTTGACCGCCATCAGCGTGATCGACAGCCCGGTCACACCAGCCGCGGCGAGCAGCGACTTGGCCTTGTCCGGGTCGTACGCGTACACGGTGCTGGCCCGTTCGTAAGACGGGTTGCCCTCGTTGAGGAAGCTCGTCGACGCGGTGCCGTGCCCCTTGAGCGCGACGTCGATCATCGTCTTGGTGTCGATCGCGTACAGCAGGGCCTGCCGCACCCGCACGTCGTCGAACGGCTTGTTGCCGGTGTTGAACATCAGGAACATGTGGTTCATGCCCTTGGCGCCCTCGACCGTGAGCCCGCCGCTCTTGAGCTGGTCGATGTTGGCGTACGGGATGTTGTCCGAGATCTGCGCCTCCGCGTGCGAGCCGGAGATCTTCGCGACGCGGGCCGCGGCGTCCACGATGGACAGCCAGTTCATCTTCTTGTACGCGGCCGGGCGCGGCCCGTTGTAGTCGGCGAACGCCTCGAAGGTGGTGTTCGACTTCGGGTTGTGCGCGGTCTGCTTGAACGGTCCGGAGCCGACCGCCTTGCCGCCCTTGGCCGCGTCCCAGCCGCCGGCGACGCCGAAGACGTGCTTCGGCAGGATCTTGGCGATGGCGAGCCGCCGGAGCGCGTCCGGGAAGGGGAACTTGAAGACGAGCTCCACGCTCGTGTCGTCGACCTTGCGCACCTCCTTCAGCCACGCCCGGAAGAAGTTGCCCACCAGCGGCTTGACCTCGGGGTCCAGGACCCGTTCGAAGGTGAAGAGCACGTCGTCGACGGTGACCGGCTGCCCGTCGTGCCACTTGGCGCCCTGCCGCAGCGTGAACTTCCAGGTGGTCGCGGTCGGGTCGGCCGGCAGCGCGGTGGCGAGCGCCGGGTACGGCTCGCGGCTCACCGGGTCGGTCTCGACGAGCGCCTCGTAGATGTGCTGGATGGCGGCCATCGAGAAGGCGGACGCGGTCTGGGTGGGATCCCAGCTCTGGTCGTTGCCGTAGCCGATCACGGCGGTGACCAGCTCCTTGTCTCCGTCGCCACCCGTCGAGCCGGTGGAGGCCGGCCCGCTGCCGCAGGCGGACACGGTCGCCGTGACGGTGGTGGCGGCGCCGAGGATCGCGGTGTAGCGCAGAAGATCGCGGCGGCTTATGGTCCGATATGTCGAGGTACCCACGGTGCCTCCTTCGCGTCCACTCATGGGACGTCCTATGTCCTACGTCCTGGAGAGGCTAGGCGCCCATCGATCACGCGGTCAAGAGGCTGTTACCGGTGTGTTTCGTTTCCACTACGTCGAACGGCCACGCTCGCTTCGCTCGCCACGGCCGCCCCTTATGTGATCTTGAGCCACTCCGTGGCGGTGGTGTGGTCGCCCAGCGCGTCCGGGTCGGGCTCGACGCCCAGGCCGGGGCCGGTCGGCACGCGTACGTGCCCCTCCTCCAGCACGAACGGCGCGGTGATGTCCCGCGCGAAGTACCGGTCGGAGGCGGACGTGTCGCCGGGCAGCGTGAAGTTGGGCAGCGCGGCGAGCGCGACGTTGGCCGCGCGGCCGAGGCCGGTCTCCAGCATCCCGCCGCACCACACCGGCACGCCGTGCGCCGCACACACGTCGTGCACCCGCCGGGCCTCCAGGTAGCCGCCGACCCGACCGGGCTTGACGTTGACGATCGCGGCCGCGCCGAGCGCGATCGCGTCCGCCGCCGCCCGCGCCGAGGTGATCGACTCGTCGAGGCAGACCGGGGTGCGGATCTGGCGGGCCAGCTCGGCGTGCCCGCGCACGTCGTCTTCGGGCAGCGGCTGCTCGATCAGCAGCAGGTCGAACGGGTCGAGCCGGGCCAGCTGGCGGGCGTCGGCCAGCGTGTACGCGGTGTTCGCGTCGACCTGGAGCAGCACCTCGTCGCCGAAGCGCTCGCGCACGGCGCGCACCGGCTCGACGTCCCAGCCGGGCTCGATCTTCAACTTGATCCGCAGGTATCCCTGCCCGAGATAGCCGGCGACCGCGTCCAGCAGCGCGGGGATCGAGTCCATGATCCCGACCGAGACGCCGGCCGGCACCCGCTCGCGCACCGCGCCAAGGTAGCCGCCGAACGACAGCCCGGCCGCCCGGAGCTGGGCGTCGAGCAGCGCCGTCTGCACCGCCGCCTTCGCCATGGGATGCCCCTTGATCTCGGCGAACACCGGCTCGACCGCGACCGGGTCGGCACTGGGCAGGGCGGCGAGCGCCGGCACGAGGAAGCGGCGGATCACCTCGGCCGCGCCGTCCACGTACTCGCTGGAGTAGCGCGGCTCGGACATCGCCACGCACTCGCCCCAGCCCTCGGCGTCGCCGGTGACCGCGCGCACCAGCAGCACGTCGCGGTCGTACTCGGTGCCGAACGAGGTGCGAAACGGTGAGACCAGCGGCATGGCGACGCGCCGCAGCTCCAATCCGGTCAGCCTCATGCGTCTTCCAACACGTACCAGCCGTCTCGCGTCACGCCCGCCACGCTATAGCCCCGGTCCATCGCCGCGGTGATCGCGTCGCGCAGCGCGTACCGCCAGCGGCTGGCGAGCGTGGGGTCGGCGCCGCGCAGCGCCTCGACGTCGGCCGGCGCGGCCACCAGGAGCCGCCGGCCGACGGCCCCGGCGACCGGCGCCGGGGAGCCGTCGCCGCCCCGCCCCAGCACCACGACGCCGCCGGCCGGATCGACCTCCCGGCACTCACCGCGGGCCGCCGCGTTCGCGCTGGGCGAGGTGAGGTCCCAGCGCACGTACATGCGGTCGCTCGGGCCGCCGGAATTGATGCCGTCGTCCATCGGGCCGTAGAAGTCCGGCAGGTACGCGGTGGCCCGGGCGCCGAGCTTGCACAGGTTGAAGTAGGCGTTGCGCCGGACCAGCGGGTCGTAGGTCCAGCACACCGTGTCCAGGCCGCGGTCGAGCGCCCAGGCCCGCTGGTGCAGCTTCATCGCGAACCCGACGCCGGAGCCCTGCCGCCCCGGCTCCACGCCGGCGATGTGCGAGTGCAGATGGTCGGCGCCGATGAAGGCGACCGCGGCGCCGAGCAGCTGGCCGCCTCGGTACGCGCCGACGACGTAGTTGCCGGAGTGCGAGAACGCCCGCATGAAGCCCGCGTTGACAAGCTGGTCGGGTGAGTCGGCGTTCCAGACGCGCTGTAAGAGCTCCGCGGCCGCCCGCTGATCGTCCACCTCGGACAGCTCCAGGACCCGCACCCCGAGCCGGTCAGCGGCTCCGTTTGCCGCCATCCGCGCCTCATCGGCCAGCGTGCTCATCGCTCTACGGTACTGATCCGTGCCGGGAAGTGATCAGGGCGTCTCCCCGGACGCCCTGATCACCAGTCGTTTGATCAGTGGCTGTGGCCCAGCTGGGCGCGGATCTCCCCGGCGGGGTAGAGGCTGCTGTGCACGTTCACGTAGGTGGCGCCGGCCCGGACCGCGGCGACGAGCTCGCTGAACTGCCCGGCCGTGATCCCCTGGCCCGCCGGACCGATCACGTCGGCCGGCCGGATGGTGCCGGTGACGGTCGCCGGCGCCGCGGGGCAGGCCTGCGTGCCGGCCGGCCCGTTACCGAGATTGGTGCAGATGAATACGCTGATACCGCCACTTTGCGCTTTCCCCCCAAGGTGGATGTGCGCCTGCGTGACGGTGCCTTCCAGAGCGGAGTAGGTCAACCGGTACGAAATCTCCTGAGCGCGCTCGTTGATCTGAGCGCGGAACTGCCCCGAGCCGGTCGTGGAGATGACGAGCGGATCCTCCTCGTACCCGGAAAGCCGCTCCACAACGGTGTTTCCACCCCGTGGGCCGTCGGCGCCCGCCGTCGCGGCGCTCCCCCCGACAGTGCTGACGACGGTGACCGCGATCGCGACGGCCAGGAGCCGCGCATGCGTGAGTTTCACTGTTGCCTCCGTCCATAGACAACGTGCCCTATTCGGAGGCCACGCAGCTGGTGGAGGCCCGGTTCAAGCCATTCGCATCCTGCGAAACCGCCCCTTTCACCGATCCCGGTGGGTAACGAGACCAGCCAGGCCGGTCAGCTCGGCGGCCGGCGCGGCGGCCGGATGGGCCTGCCGGAGGTGGTGCAGCGCCTGGCCGAGCAGGTCGTCGGCCTGCGCCTGGCTCCAGTCCCGGCCACCGGCCTCGGCGACGAGCTCGGCGGCGCGCACCAGGTCGGCACCGGACGGCGGCGCTCCACTGTAGAGAACCGCGAGCTCCCGGCCGGCCGGCGTACCAGAGGTCAGCGCGGCGACCACCGGCAGCGACTTCTTGCGCTGGCGCAGATCGGCGTGCACCGGCTTGCCGGTCACCGCGGGATCGCCCCAGATGCCGAGCAGGTCGTCGACGAACTGGAACGCTAGCCCCAGCCGCTCGCCGAACTCCCGGAACCGGTCGACCCGCTCCCAACCCGCCCCGCCGAGCGTGGCACCGAGCGCGCACGCGCACCCGAGCAGCGCGCCGGTCTTGCCCCGCGCCATGCCGAGGCATTCGCGGAGCTCCACCTCGGACCGCATCTCGAACGCCAGGTCGGCGCTCTGCCCGTCGAGCAGGTCCTGCACCGCGCCGTGCAGCAGCCGGCTGGCGGGCATGACGGCCGGATGACCGCTGCTGGCCAGCACGTCGAACGCGAGCGCGAGCAGCGCGTCGCCGGCCAGGATCGCCGGTCCGACGCCGTACACGGTCCAGGCGGTGTCCCGGTGGCGGCGGGTGCGATCGCCGTCCATCACGTCGTCGTGCAGCAGGGAGAAGTTGTGCACGAGCTCGACGGCGACCGCGGCCGGCAGCGCGGCGGTCGGGTCGCCGCCGACCGCCTCGGCGCTGAGCAGCACGAGCGCCGGCCGGATCGCCTTGCCACCGGGCGCGCCGACCGCGCGCCCGTCCCGGTCCCACCAGCCGAAGTGGTATCCGGCGATCTGGCGCAGGGTCTCCGGGAGCGTGTCCACCGCCGCGCGCAGCGCCGGGTCGACGCACGTGCGGCTCCACGCCAGCACCTCCGGCGCCGACCGACCGCTGCTCGTTTCCTTCTCCGACACAGTCGTCATCGCTCGATCTCGACATTCTCCAGGACGCCGAGCGCGTCCGGCACCAGCACCGCGGCCGAGTAGTAGGCGCTGACCAGGTACGAGCGGATCGCCCGGTCGTCGATCCCCATGAAGCGCACGTTGAGGCCCGGCTCGTACTCGTCCGGCAGCCCTGTCTCGCGCAGGCCGACCACGCCGCTCTCGTCCGTGCCGATGCGCATCGCCATGATCGAGGTGGTGCCGCCCGGCCCGATCGGGATCTTGTCGCAAGGCAGCACCGGTACGCCCCGCCACCCCATCACCCGGCGCCCCTCCACCTCCACCGGCTCCGGGTACACGCCGCGGCTGCTGCACTCGCGGCCGAACGCGGCGATCGCGCGCGGATGGGCGAGGAATAACCGCGTGTTGCGCCGGCGGCAGAGCAGGTCGTCCATGTCCTCGGGTGTGGGTGGCCCGGTGCGGGTGTGTATCCGCTGCTTCAGATCCGCGTTGTGCAACAACCCGAACTCCCGGTTGTTCACCAACTCGTTCTCCTGC
Source organism: Phytohabitans sp. LJ34 (assembly GCF_052068095.1). Taxonomy (NCBI): domain Bacteria; kingdom Bacillati; phylum Actinomycetota; class Actinomycetes; order Micromonosporales; family Micromonosporaceae; genus Phytohabitans; species Phytohabitans sp. LJ34. The sequence continues at coordinate 114,247 of NZ_JBQHDG010000021.1, forward strand.
CGCTCCCGCAACGCCTCCACCGTCAACCGCAACTGCTGCTCCACCTGATCCATCGGCTGGTTGTACAAATCCGCCACCCGCGAATGCACCCGCAACACCGTCTGCGCCACCGACAACTCGTACTCCCGAGGCGACAACTCGTAGTCCACGAACGCGCCCGGCAGCTGGTGCTCGCCCTTGTGGCCGGCGGACATCGCGATCGCCGCCTCACCCTGGCGGTTGCGCCGCTGGCGCGGGCGGGCGAGGACGCGCCGCACGTGCGCGACCGCCTCCTCCACAAGGGACTGTCGTGGCAGCGCGAGCAGGATGCACGGTGTGAGTGCCGTGACGCCGAAGTCCCACGTCCGTTCCGTGCCGTCCAGCACCTGGTCGCCGAAGTGGTCGCCGTCGGCCAGCGTGCCGAGCACCGTGGGGTCGCCGTAGCGGCCGCTGCCGACCCGGTTCACCTTGCCGTGCGCGACGAGGTACACGTCCTCGGCCGGCTGCCCGGCGGTGACGATGACGTCGCCGGGGGCGTACTCGCGCTGCTCGAAGCGGTCGGCCAGCGCGGCGAGCACGCCGTCGTCGGCCAGCTCGCGCAGCAGCCGCAGCTCGCGCAGCTCCTGCGGCACCACCCGCACCCGGGCGCCGGTGTTGGTGAAGCTCACCCGCCCGTCGCCGACGGTCAGGGTCAGCCGCCGGTTGACCCGGTACGCGCCGCCCGGCGCCTCCTCCCACGGCAGCATGCGCAGCAGCCACCGCAGCGAGATGCCCTGCATCTGCGGCACCGACTTGGTCGTCGTCGCGAGGTTGCGCGCCGCCGTCGTGCTCAGGCTCTGGTTCGGTCGTACGTCTGTCGTGGACTCGGTCACGGTCACCACACACCACCATTCAAGCGAGGGGATGGCCCGGCCGCACCGGGGCGCGACCGGGCCGCGGTCGGGTCAGCCCTCCCGGCCTATCTCCACGTTCTCCAGGACGCCGAGCGCGTCCGGCACCAGCACCGCCGCGGAGTAGTAGGCGCTGACCAGGTACGAGATGATGGCCTGGTCGCTGATGCCCATGAAGCGCACCGACAGCCCCGGCTGGTACTCGTCCGGCAGCCCGGTCTGGTGGAGGCCGATCACGCCCTGCCGCTCCTCGCCGGTGCGCAGCAGCATGATGGAGGTCGTGCGGGTGTCGCTGATCGGGATCTTGTTGCACGGCAGCAGCGGGATCCCGCGCCACGCCGGCACCTGGTGGCCGGCTAGGTCGACGCTCTGCGGGTAGAGGCCCCGGCGGCTGCACTCCTGCCCGAACGCGGCGATCGCCCGCGGGTGGGCCAGCATGACGGTCGGATCCTTCCAGACGGTGGCGAGGAGCTCGTCCATGTCGTCGGGGGTGGGCGGGCCGTTACGCGTGTGTATCCGCTGCTTCAGATCCGCGTTGTGCAACAACCCGAACTCCCGGTTGTTCACCAACTCGTTCTCCTGCCGCTCCCGCAACGCCTCCACCGTCAACCGCAACTGCTGCTCCACCTGATCCATCGGCTGGTTGTACAAATCCGCCACCCGCGAATGCACCCGCAACACCGTCTGCGCCACCGACAACTCGTACTCACGAGGCGACAGCTCGTAGTCCACGAACGTGCCGGGCAGGACGGGCTCTCCACTGTGGCCGGACGAGACCTCGATCGCCGCCTCGCCGTGGGGGTTCTGCGGTTGGCCGGAGCTGGCGCGCAGCTCCTCGATGTGCGCCCGCAGCTGCTCGGACTGGTCGGCGAGGCGTTCGACGTCGGTACGCGGCAGCGACAGCACCGTGCACGGGGTGACGGCCTTGACGGTGAACTCCCAGATGCCCGCCGCGTCCACGATGGACTGGTCGCCGAAGTAGTCGCCGTCGGCGAGCACGCCGAGGACGGTCTGGTCGCCGTAGCGGCCGGTGCCGACCTTGTTCACCTTGCCGTGCGCGATCAGGTAGACCTGGTCCGCCTGGTGTCCGAACTCGACGATCACGTCGCCGGGCGCGTACTCGTGCTGGTCGAAGCGCTCCGCCAGCGCCATCAGGACCTCGTCGTCCTCGACGCCGCGCAGCGCGGGCAGCTCGCGTAGCTCCTGGGGTACGACGCGCACCTGCGCGCCGGTGTTGGTGAACGTCACGCGGCCGTCACCGATCGCGTACGACATCCGGCGGTTCACCCGGTACACGCCGCCGGCTGCCTGCACCCAGGGCAGCACGCGGAGCAGCCAGCGCGAGGAGATGCCCTGCATCTGCGGCACGGACTTGGTCGTCGTCGCGAGATTTCGCGCCGCCGCCGTGCTCAGGCTCTGGTTCGGTTGGGCATCCTCGATGGATTCGGTCACGGTCACTGCGCACACACCACCAATCGCGGAAGGCGTAAGGGGGAGAGAAAGAGACGGCGCACGGCCGCTGCGATGGAAGCTAACACCGCGTAATCGACCCCGTACAGGGCTGTGACCTGGAGGTCGTTCGAACGGGTGGTTCGCCGTCATCGCAGGTCACAAGCCCGCGTCCACCGGACATGAGCTCCGAATCCGAGCCCGGCTCCGGCGCGATCTTCTCGATGGTGGGCGTGCTGTACGCGATCCTCCTCGCATTCGTGGTCATCGTGGTCTGGGAGTTCTCCAGCAAGGTCCACGACGACGTGCAGGCCGAGGCGAACGACGTCTCGCAGATCTACTTCACCGCCCGCACCCTGCCCGAGCCGCAGCGCAGCCAGCTCACCGCGCTCGCCCGCGACTACGCGCACACCGTGGCGTACGACGAGTGGCCGGCGATGCGGGAGGGGCGGACGAGCGCCGACGCCCGCGCCCAGGTGGCCCGGATGCGCGCGGAGACAGCGGCACTGCGCCCGGCGGACGCCCGCCAGGAGATCCTGATGGGGCAGACGCTGGACGCCATCAACGCGCTCGTCGACGCCCGGCGGGAGCGCACCGGCGCGGTCACCTCACCGGTGCCACCGATCATGTGGATCGGCCTGCTCGCCGGCGCGGTCATCACCGTGGCGTTCACGTTCTTCTTCAGCTACGGCCGCTTCCGCAACCAGCTGGCGATGATCGGGGCGATGACCGTGCTGCTCGCGTTCACGCTGTGGCTGACGTACGAGATGAGCCACCCGTTCGGCGGCCCGACCGGGCTGGGTCCGGACGCGTTCCTGGCGGTCCTCGCCAGGTTCGACGAGTTCAGTTAGGTTCGACGATTTTGAGTCAGGAGAGTGGCGATGAACAGGCGCGACCACCTTGCCGGCCTCGGGCTCGGCCTCGTCGCCGGCGCGCTGGCCACACCGGCACCGGCCCAGGCACGATCCACTGTGGAGCTGATTGCCAAGCGGAAGAGGATAACGCTGCCCGACCTGCCGGTCCTGGGCCTGACGTACATCGCCACGTTCGACCTGACCGACAAGGCCGGCGCGGCCTCGGGCGTCGCCGCCGCCTCCACGTCCATCGTGGACGTCACGCTGGACGGCCCGGTCATCCTGAGCCAGGTCGTGCTCCAGTTGGCCGACGGCGAAATCCACTACCAGCGCGTGATCAACCGGTTCGGCGCCTTCCCGCGCACCGCCGTCGGCGCGATCCTCGGCGGCACCGGCGTCTACGCGATCGCCCGCGGCGACGTGAAGATCACCTGGCCGGACCAGGACACGGTGGCGATCGCGCTCAACCTGATCGAGCCGTCTACCTGACGGTGGTGCCGGGCACGGCGTCCAGCAGGGCCAGCTCCGCGCGGGTGGGCAGCCCTTCCCAGTCGCCGCGCGCGGCCACCGCGAACGCCCCGGTCGTCACCGCCCGGTCCAGCCGGCCGGTCAGGTCGAGGTCGTCGAGCAGCCCGGAAAGGTAGCCGGCCACGAACGCGTCACCGGCGCCGACGGTGTCCACCACCGGCACCCGCCGCGCCGGCCGGTCCACGGTCAGGTTGGGCCGGTGCGCCGACGCCCCGTCGCCACCGCGCTTGACCACCACCTCGCGTACGCCCGCCCCGAAAAGCGTGGTGAGCGGGTCGGCACCGGGGTCGACGAGCACCGGCAGCTCGTCCTCGGACGCGACCACGACGTCGACGCTCGACAGCAGCGGCCGCAGCGCGGCGGCGGCGCGCTCGACGCTCCACAGCCGCGCCCGGTGGTTCACGTCGAGGCAGACGGTCGCCCCGACCGCCTTGGCCTGGGCGGCCGCGCGCATCACCGCGGCGGCCGGCCCGTCGCCCAGTGCCGGCGTGATGCCGGTGACGTGGAGGACCCGTGGCCGCCCGAGCTCGAACGCCGCCACGACCTCCGCCTCGGACAGCTGCGAGCCGGCCGAGCCGGAGCGGTAGTAGGTCACCCGCGTCACGTCGGCCACGCGCGGCTCGAAGATGATCAGGCCGGTCGGCGCGTCCGGCGATACCGCGCAGCCGGAGACGTCGACGCCCTCGGCCCGCAGCGTGCGCAGCACGAGCGCGCCCATCTCGTCGGCGCCGGTGACGCCCACCCACCGGGCGGCGTGGCCGAGCCGGGCCAGCCCGATCGCGACGTTGGCCTCCGCGCCGGCGATCGAGAGCGACAGCTGCCCGCCGAGGCGCAGCGGCCCACCCGCCCGGAGGGCCGCCATGGTCTCCCCGAACGTGAGGACGTCCGTCATGACGCCCGCGCCACCGCGTCGAGGAACTGCTTCGCCCGCGCGCGAAGACCGGCGATGTCGCCGCCGTGCGGCGCGTCACCCAGCAAGGGCGAACCCACGCCGACCGCGACCGCGCCAGCGGCCAGGTAACCGCGGGCCAGCTCCGCGTCAACCCCGCCCACCGGGACGAACGGGACATCCGGGAAGGGATCGCGGAGCGCCTTGAGGTAAGCCGGTCCGCCGACGGACGCCGGGAAGAGCTTCACCGCGGTGGCACCCGCCCCGGTGGCGGCGATCACCTCGGTCGGGCTGAGCGCGCCGACGAGGGCGGGCAGCCCGAGCCTGGTCGCCTCGTCGACGCCCGGCCCATATCCCGGCGTCACCACGAACGACGCGCCCGCTTCGGCCGCCCGCATCGCGTCGACGGCGGTGCAGACCGTGCCGGCACCGAGCGCCGCGCCGGGCCCGAGGTGGGCGCGCGCCCGCTCGATCACGCTCTCCGCGCCCGACGTGGTGAGCGACACCTCGACGAGTGACACGCCGGCCTCGACGAGCGCGACGACGCTCCGGGTGGCCGCGTCCGCGTCCCGCCCCCGGACGATCGCCACCAGCCGGCGCTGCTCCAGCAACCCCCTGAGATCCACAAACCCATCCTGCCCGCTGCCACGCGAGCCCGCACCGGGGCCTACGGGTTCACGACGATCGAGCCGGCCGCCTTGTCGTGGAGGCCGCGGCGGTGGGGGTCCATGATCAGGGCGGGCACGACCAGCGCGAGCAGCAGGCCGCGCAGCAGCGCGCGGGGGATGCCGATCCGGCCGCCGTCCTTGAACGAGACGCACTTGAGCCGGACCACGGCCATGCCCGGGGTCTGCGCGAAGAGGCCGATGAAGAAGCCGTACTCCAAGACGAGGACGAGCACGGGCGGCCAGCCGTCGCGGAGCGGGTCGCCGAAGAAGTTGGACACGAGTAGGCAGAGCACCCAGTCGATCACCAGTGCGCCGAAGCGCTTGGCCAGGCTGGGAAGCTCGTCCGGCTCGGTCACAGCCGCCCAGCCTACGGGACACCTGGCCGCATACCACCCGCGGAGGTGGTCGGCCGGTGTATGGTCCGTTCGGTGACCTGGCCACGGCTAAGTGGTGGACGTCGCGCCCTCTACCGCTGACGTAACACGGCGGAAACATTAGAGACACGCCTGGGCAACGGCACAGCCATACCGTCGCGACCAGCCAGCCATGCAGGCGGCCGTGCCCGCCCTTAGCTCAGCGACGTAATAGCTCAGCGACGTGCCAGGAGGACGTGTTGTTCGCCAATTCCGAGGAACTCCTTCGGTACCTCAAAGACGAGGGCGTGAAGTTCGTCGACGTACGGTTCTGTGACCTGCCCGGTGTGATGCAGCACTTCAACACCCCGGTCGAGTCCGTCGACGAGGCTCTTTTCACCGACGGCCTTGCCTTTGACGGTTCGTCGATCCGCGGCTTCCAGCAGATCCACGAGTCGGACATGCTGCTGCTGCCGGACGTGGCAAGTGCATACATCGATCCGTTCCGCGCGCAGAAGACGCTCGCGCTCAACTTCTTCATCCACGACCCGTTCACGCGCGAGGCCTACACGCGTGACCCGCGCAACGTCGCCAAGAAGGCCGAGGCCTACCTCGCCGCCAGCGGCATCGCGGACACCGCGTACTTCGGCCCCGAGGCGGAGTTCTACGTCTTCGACTCGATCCGCCACGAGACGGCGGCCAACAAGGCCTACTACTACATCGACTCGATCGAGGGCGCCTGGAACACGGGTGCCGAGGAAGAGGGCGGCAACAAGGGCTACAAGACGCCCTACAAGGCCGGCTACTTCCCGGTGCCGCCGGTCGACCACTACTCCGACCTGCGCGACGAGATCGTGACCAACCTGATCGGCGCCGGCTTCACCGTCGAGCGCGCGCACCACGAGGTCGGCACCGCCGGCCAGGCCGAGATCAACTACAAGTTCTCGACGCTGCTGCACGCGGCCGACCAGCTCCAGCTGTTCAAGTACATCGTCAAGAACACCGCCTGGGCCGCCGGCAAGACCGCGACGTTCATGCCCAAGCCGCTCTTCGGCGACAACGGTTCCGGCATGCACACCCACCAGAGCCTCTGGCTCAACGGTGAGCCGCTGTTCTACGACGAGACCGGCTACGCGGGCCTCTCCGACACCGCCCGCTGGTACATCGGCGGCCTGCTGCACCACGCGCCGTCGCTGCTGGCGTTCACCAACCCGACCGTCAACTCGTACCGGCGCCTGGTGCCCGGCTTCGAGGCCCCGGTCAACCTGGTCTACTCGCAGCGCAACCGCTCCGCCTGCACCCGCATCCCGGTCACCGGCAGCAACGCCAAGGCCAAGCGGGTGGAGTTCCGGGTGCCCGACCCCTCCGCCAACGTCTACCTGGCGTTCTCGGCCATGCTGATGGCCGGCCTCGACGGCATCAAGAGCAAGATCGAGCCGCCGGAGCCGATCGACAAGGACCTGTACGACCTGCCGCCGGAGGAGTGGGGCAGTGTCAAGCAGGTGCCGGGTTCGCTGCCCGAGGTGCTCAACTCGCTCGAGGCCGACCACGACTTCCTGCTCGAGGGCGGCGTCTTCACGCCCGACCTCATCGAGACCTGGGTCTCCTGGAAGCGGGAAAACGAGGTCGACCCGATCCGCCTGCGCCCGACGCCGCACGAGTTCGAGCTCTACTACAACGTCTGATCGAAAGTCCGGGTCGTGAAGGCCGGCGCACCTCGGTGCGCCGGCCTTCACGTTTGCGCTGCTCCGCTCGTTTCGGGTTTGTTTGTGGTTGCGGCTACTTCGGCGGGGCCACTAAGCCCTGCTTCGATCTTCCGCCGCCTGGTCGGCGACAGGCGTTGTGGACAAACGCCCACCCCCGGAGGGTAAGCGTGACCAACCGCGAAGGGTGAGGCCGCGGGAGCAGCGGTCTGGACCACGACGGGCATCGCGGTAGCTCAAAAAGATCCTCAGGGGAGTTGGTGCAACGGCGTGGCACCAACTCCCCCAGGTCTCGCGGCCCTAGAGGAGCTTGCCGAGCCGCATGAAGACGGTCTCGCCGGTGGAGTCGTCGACGCCGTCGTTGTCGGTGACCGCGTACGTGCGGCCGTCACCACCGATGGTCAGGCCTTCGACCTTGTCCTGGGTCCAGCCGTTGCCGGCGTGCAGCAGGGGCAGCAGGTCGGCGGCGAGGCGCTTCTTCGCCAGCGGTAGCCCGGTGCCGAAGCCGGCCGGCAGGTCGAAGGTGTAGACCTTCTTGACCGTCGCGGCCGGGCCGCGCTGGTTGTCGCGCTCGACCACCGCGAATGTGTCGTGGTCGACGGCGGCGATCTCGGAGAGCCCCACCCAGGCGCCGCTCGGGGCGGCGTCCAGCGGGTAAGCGAGCCAGGCCCACGACTTCGTGGCCACCGAGTAGCGGCCGATCCGGACCAGGCCCTTCGGGTCGCCGGTCAGCTCGCGCTGGATCGCGACCCACACCTGCTCTTTGGAGCCGTAGCCGGTCACCGCGACGCCCTCGATGCCGTTGCCGGTGACCGCGGCGGCCACGTCGGCGGGCAGCGGCACCTCCTCGACGACCGCGCCGCCGGGGGCGAGGCGCACGAGGAGGTTGGGCTTGCCGCCGGAGCCCTCGACGCCAAGCCAGTAGCCGCCTCCGATCCGGGCCGCGACGCCTTCCGCGTCATACGCCACTGGAACGCCGCCCTTCGAAACCACCTGGGCCGCATCGATGCGAGCGGGCCGTGCGCCGGTGTCGATCGTGAGGAGGCGGGTGGGGGTGTACACGCTGTCGGTCACCGACACGAGCCGGTCCCGCTTGCCCGGCACCGCGGAGAGGCCGGAGAGCGCGCCCCAGCCGATGCCGCGGGTGGAGACGATCGACGGGAAGTCGCTCTTCGCGCCGAACTTGTACAGCTGCACCGAGGCGCGGATGCCCTCGTCCGGCATGTCTTCCTCGCTGGAGACCACGACGAGGCCGCGGGACGGCGCGGTGACCACGCCCTCCGGTCCGTTGACAGCCGGCATCAGCTGCACGAAGCGCGGCGCCCACGGCTTGCGCACGTCGTACACGGCGACGAAGTTGGCCCGCTCGGCATTGACGAAGAGGTACGGGGTGCCGCCGAACGTGCCGACCGCGACGTTTTCCGGCTCGCTGCCCTTGGCGTCCGAGCGGCTGTCCGGGTAGAGGCCGTGTGCGACCGCCAGGCGCTCCAGCGCGTTGCCGCTGTCGAAGACCACCCGGCCGGTGCGCTTGTCGAAGACGCTGAAGCCGCGCGAGCCGCCCTCGTAGTCACCCTCGTTGGCGGTGGCGAAGAGGTTGTCGTCCAGCCACGTCACACCGTCCGGCTCGCGCTTGGCGGTCACCGTTCCATTGAGGAGGATCTGGCCGTCGTCCTCAGTGTCCACACCGGACACCGTGACGGCACCGGCGGAGAAGTGCTTGACCACCTTGCGATCGCGCAGCCGCACGACGGCGAGGTGGTTGTTTTCCTGGAGGCTCACCACCGCTTCGTCGTCGCGGTTGATGCTCACGTACTCCGGCTCGGGATCACCTGGCGCCACCGTGGCCAGCCCGATCAGGTCCACCGTGGACACCGACCACGTGCGGGTGTCCACGACGGACAGCCAGCCGGCGGGCAGCTGCGGGATCGCGCCGTCGTCGACGTCTTCGTCCCGCTCGTTCTCGATGGCGATGGCGACGTACCGGCCGCTCGGCGCGACCGCCACCGAGTCAGGCTGCCCGCCCAGCTTGATCGTGCGCACCACGGCGCGGGTCTTCACGTCCACGACCACCAGCTCGCCGGACGGGTCGGTGAAGCTCGCGCTGGTGTTGACGGCGGCGAGCGCGTACCGGCCGAACGTGGCCACCGACGTCGGCTCGCCGGCCAGCTCCAGCACGCCCGCGGGCTTGGGGTGCGACGAGTCGGTGATGTCGAAGAAGCCGAGGCGCTCCCCCGGGCTGTCGGTGTAGATGACCGTACGGCCGTCGGAGCTCACCGCCGCGATCTCAGCCGCGGCGTCGTCGGTGATGTCGCTGTTGAGGTATGCCGGAACTGTGGCGATCCGGCCGAACGGGCCCGTGCCGCCGGGACCGTGCGCCGATGCCGGCACAGCGGGCAGCATCGATGCGACGAGAACGCCGGCCGCGAGCGGTCCTATGTGTCTGCGCTTCATTCACTGTGCGTACTCAAAGCGCCTGTCCACCCGGATAACAGCGGGGAAACGTCAGGGAATCAGCGACCGGACGACCTCGACGAACGTGTCGATGTCCGACTCCGTGGTGCGCCAGTTGACGATCGCCGGGCGCAGCGCGACACGGCCACCGTACACAGTGGTGCCGGCGAAGACCCGCCCGTCCGCGAGCAGCTTCGCGCCCAGCTCACGGTTGAGGTCGTCCAGCTCCTCCTCGGGTACGCCGGCGGGGCGCGCCCGGAAGCAGACGATGCACAGCGGCACGTCGGCGAGGCGCTCCAGCTCGGGTGCCGCGTCGACGAGCGCGGCGAGGTGCTGGGCGAGGTCGAGGTGGCGCTCCACCATCGCCTGGTAGCCGGAGCGGCCGTACGCGGCGAGCGTCGCCCAGATCGGCAGCGACCGCGCCCGGCGGGACGACTCGGGGCCGAGCAGCGCGTACCCTCCGCGTGGGTCGTCCGGGGCCGGCAGGTACGCGGCGCCGGGCATGCCGAACGCGGCCGCCAGGCGGGCCGGCTCGCGCAGGAAGGCGAAGCCGCTCTCGTACGGCACGTTGAGCCACTTGTGCGCGTCGCAGGCGATCGAGTCGGCCCGCTCGATCCCGGCCACCAGCCCGGCGGTGCGCGGGGACAGCGCGGCGAAAAGCCCGAACGCGCCGTCGACGTGCAGCCAGGCGCCGTACCGCTCGGCGAGGTCGGCGAGGTCCGCGACCGGGTCGAAGTCGCCGGCGTTGACCTCGCCGGCGTTCGCGATGATCACGGCGGGAGCGTTCGACGCGGCCAGCCGCCGCTCCATCGCCGCGAGGTCGACGCGGCCGATCCCGTCGCGGGCGAAGACCTCCACGCACTCGCGCCCGTGGCCGAGCATCTGAAGCGCCTTGCGCGAGCTCGCGTGCACGTACCCGCCGGAGAGCACCGGCATGCGGGGCAGCCCGGCCAGCCCGTTCGCGGCGACGTCGGCGCCGTGCCGCTCGCCCCACCAGTGGGTGGCCGCGCCGAGGCCGGTGAAGTTGGCGAACGTGGCGCTGGCCACGAGCGCGCCGCCGTACCCCTCCGGCAGGCCGAACAGCTCTCGCAGCCACCGCAGCGCGACCGTCTCCACCTCGGTGGCGAACGTCGAGGAGGCGCGGAAAGCCGCGTTCTGGTCGAGCAGCGACGAGGCCCAGTCGCCGGCGAGCGCGGCCGGCGTCACGCCGCCGATCACGAAGTGGAAGAAGCGCGGGCCGGCGGAGTGCGTGCCGGCCTCGGTACCCACGTGGAGAAGCCGGCGCACGGCGGCGGCCGCGCCTTCGCCCTTGTCCGGGAGGTCTCCGGCCAGATCCTGGAGGAGCGGCGCGGAGGCCGGGTCGCGGACCGGCCGGTCGGCGAGCGAGGTGAGATACGGTCCGGCGGCGTCGTACACCTGGCGCAGCACGCCCTCGCCGTTGCCGTCCAGCAGCGGATCGGACCCTGTCTGCCACGCTCCGTCGCTCGGCGCTCGTCCGCCGTCGTGGTCCCTGCCCGTAGCCTCACGACTCCCGCTCATGCCCTCACAATGCGCCGATGATCCGTCCTGGCGGAGGACCAATCGGCAACATGTGGCCCATCGGCCCTGTCGGGTATCGGCAGGAGGACGAGCAGGGCGATGCTGAGCCAGACGTACATGTTGCTGCCGACGAAGCCGCTCACGCCGGGCGAGCCGCGCTCCCAGATCCAGACAAACCGGCTGATCAGGAACCCGTAGGTGACGATCGCGAAGATGACCAGGCGGCGGTTTCGGGCCTCCAGCGCCCGGTCGAAGAGCAGGATCAGCGCCGGTAGCAGCCAGACCAGGTGGTGCACCCAGGTCACCGGGCTGACCAGGCACTGGACGACGCCGGTGAGCGCGAGGCCGGTGCGCACGTCGGCGCGCCGCACCCGCCACACCCAGACCGCGAGTGTCGCCACCACCAGTGCCAGCCACAGGACCGTTCTGGGATGCACCGGGTCGAGCCGCGCCACGACCCCCTCCAGCGACTGGTTGGAGATGAACGAAAGCGAGCCGACCCGGTCGGTGTTCCACAGCATCTCGGTCCAGAACTGCCGGGACGCGTCGGGTGCGGCCGCCGCCGCCAGCAGCGTCACGCCGGCGGCGGTCGCGCTCGCCGTGATCGCGGCCCGCCAGCGGCGGGTGACCAGCAGGTACAGGATGAAGATCCCCGGGGTCAGCTTGACCGCGGTGGCCAGGCCGATGCCGACGCCGGCCGCCTTGTGCCCGCGCCCCACCAGCCACAGCAGGTCGGCGGCGACCAGGAAGAGCAGCAGCGTGTTGACCTGCCCGAAGGTGAACGTCTCGCGCATCGGCTCGAACGCCGCGACAAGGCAAAACGCGATCGCGAACGCGAACCAACGGGTCCACCCCTCGCGCCGGGCGATCGGGTCGACGAGCCACCACACGACAAGCCCGCCGGTGACCACCGCGGCGGCGCAACTGATCACGACCGCGACCGGCCAGGAGACGAACGCCATCGGCACCATCACGAGCGCGGCGAAGGGCGGGTACGTGTAGCCGTACTTGCTGTTGGGCTTGAGCCAGTCGTAGATCTGGCCGCCGTCGTGCACCCAGTAGTTGATCGCGCCGTAGTAGACCTTGAGGTCGAAGAAGTTGTGCCGGATCGTGGCCACGCTCAGGAAGGCAGCCGTCGCCAGGACGACGGCGGCGACGACGGCGATCCTCCTGTTCACCTGTTCCATGCTGCCAGTTACTCTCGGCGCGAATGCGAGGTAGGTGTGAAGCGCGAGGAGTGAGCTCCGACGGCCAGGACGGTCCGGCGCAGGTCCGCCTGCGAGCCCCGCAGTCGCGAACGAAGGTAGGCACAGTGTCCGAGGGTCGTACGGTGGGTGCCACCGCGGCCCTGGCGACGGCACTCGCCGCCGCGTTCCTCGCTTTACCCCGCATGGGCTCCGACCTATCCGCCCAGGTCGCCCGCGCGAGCTTCTTCGCCGATCACGGCCTGACACCCATAGACCTCCGCTGGTACGGGGGGACCAACCAGTTCGGCTACAGCCTCGTGTCGCAGCCGGTCATGGCCCTTCTCGGGGTACGCGTGACCGGAGCGCTCGCCCTGGTCGGCGCGGCGGTGGCGTTCGCGGCGCTGCTGGTGCGTACCGGCGCACCCCGGCCCCTGCTCGGCGGCCTGGTGGGTGCCGTGTGCATCGCCGGCAACCTCGTCTCCGGGCGGGTCACGTACGCGCTCGGCGTGGCGGTCGGGCTGGCGGCGCTCGTGGCCCTGGTGTCCGGTTTCCGCTACCGGCTCGCCGTCGCCGGCCTGCTCGCCTTCCTGGCCTCCGCCACGAGCCCGGTGGCCGGGCTGTTCGTGGGGCTGGCCGGGGTCGCGCTGATGATCGGCCGCCGGCCGCGGGACGGCGCGGTGGTCGCGGCGGCCGGCGCGGTCCCGCTCGGGCTGACCGCGCTGCTCTTCGGCGAGGGCGGCTGGATGAACATCAGCCGCACCGACGCCACCCACGCGATAGTGACAAGCCTGGCGGTGGCGCTGCTGGTCGGGTACCGCCCGGTCCGGGCCGGCGCGCTGCTCTCCGCCGCCGGCGTGCTGGCCGCGGCACTCGTGCACACGCCCGTCGGGCTCAACGCGACCCGGCTCGTCGCGATGTTCGCGCTCCCGGTGCTGGCGGCCGCCGCTCGGGTGCCCCGGATGCCCCGCGGGGTGCGCACGCCCCGGATCCACGCCCGGGTGCGCCTGCCCCGCCGCATCCGCAACCGGCTCGCCGCCGCCGGCCTCGCCGCCGCGCTCGCCGCCGGCTGCTGGTGGCAGCCGCCGGTCTCCTGGGCCGACCTGCGCGACGCGGGCAACCCGACCAGCGACCGGGCGTACTTCGCCCCGCTGCTCGCCGAGCTGCGCGCCCGCCGCCCGGCCGGCCGGGTGGAGATCCCGCCCACGCGCGACTACTGGGAGGCCGCGTACCTGGACGGCTTTCCGCTGGCCCGGGGCTGGCTGCGGCAGGCCGACATCGCGCGCAACCCGCTCTTCTTCGAGACCGTGCCGGGCGCGTCTGGCACCGGGGTGGCGCTCACCCCGCGGTCGTACCGCGCCTGGCTCGCCGACAACGCCGTCACGTACGTCGCCGTACCCGACGCGCAATTGTCCTGGGTCGGGCGGGCCGAGGCCGCGCTCGTGCCACAACTGCTCACCGAGGTCTGGTCGGGCGGCCACTGGCGCCTGTACGCGGTGCCCGACCCCACGCCGATCGTCACCGCACCGGCCACGCTGGTGGCGGGCGGCGCCGCGGCCCTGACGTTCGACGCGCCGGCCGGCGGCGAGGTGCGGGTCCGGGTGCGGCACAGCCGCTGGCTCACGGTCGACGGCGGCGCGGCCCTGGCCCGGGACGGCGACTGGACGGTCGCCCGCCTCCCCGGGCCGGGCCGCTACACGATCACGTCGTGATCAGGGCTTGCGGGCGACGCCACCGAGGTTGTCCAGCGGCCGGGTCTCGCCGCTGCCGGGGTCGGGCCGCCACGCCGTGACGTCCGTCAAGCCGGGCTCGACGAACTCCAAGCCGTCGAAGTAGCTGGCGATCTCCTCCGGCGTGCGCATCGCGTACGGCGGGTTGGCCGACTCGTTCCAGATCTTCATGACCTCGTTGAGCTCGGGGTTGGTGTTGGCACCGTCGCACACCACGAGGTGGCTGCCGGGCGCCAGCGCGCCCATGAGCCGCCGCACCACAGCCTGAGCCTGCTCCACTGTGGGCAGATGGGCCAGGATGCCGGAGAGGATGACCGCGACCGGCTTGCCGAAGTCGAGCGTGCGCCCCGCCTCGCGCAGGATCGTCTCCGGGTCGCGCAGATCGGCGTCGATGTAGTCGGTGGCGCCCTCGGGACCGCTTGTCAGCAGCGCCCGGGCGTGCACGAGCACGAGCGGGTCGTAGTCGACGTAGACGATGCGCGCCTCCGGGGCGACCGACTGCGCCACCTCGTGCGTGTTGTTGGCCGTGGGGAGCCCGGTGCCGATGTCCAGAAACTGCACCACACCGGCCTCACCGGCCAGGTAACGCACCGCCCGGTTGAGGAAGGCGCGGTCGGCACGGGCGATGTCCACAATGATCGGAAACGCCTTCGCGATCTCGTCGCCGAGCGCGCGGTCGACGGCGTAGTTGTCCTTGCCGCCAAGCCAGTAGTTCCACACCCGCGCGGTCTGCGGGACGGTGGTGTCAATCTTGGGCTTTGCCTCTTCGCTGGATTCCTCGGTCACGAGCGATGCCCTTCGGGGGGTGTGCCGCATGTCGGGTTCGGCGCGGGGCCAGGATACATCCGGTCAGTCGAACGCCTCGTCGAGGTCGTGGGCGATGCGATCCAGGATCCGCACGGTGTCGCGCACCGGCGCGGCCTCGACGAACAGCCGGTTTACCGCGTCGAAGTAGTAGTCGACGTCTTCGCGCTTGTCCAGGTAGAGCGCGCCGGCCAACTGTTCGATGTAGACGACGTCGGGCAAGCTGGCCTGCGGAAAGCGCAGGATCGTGAAGGGGCTGCCGGCGGCCGCGTAGCCACCGGCCGCGAGCGGCACCACCTGGAGGCTCACGTTTGGCGCCTTGATGACCATCGCGATCAGCGCCTCGATCTGGTCACGCATCACCCGCCGTCCGCCAACGGGACGGCGCAGCGCCGCCTCGTCGACCACCGCCCACAGCCGCGGCGGATCGGGCCGGGTGAGCACCTGCTGCCGCTCCAGCCGCAGCCGCACCCGCCGCTCGATCTCGTCGAGCTGCGCGGTGCCGTGGCTCAGCCGCATCACCGCCCGCGCGTACTCCTCGGTCTGGAGCAGCCCCGGCACGAACGCGACCTCGTAGGTGCGGATCAGCGACGCGGTCGCCTCCAGGCCGAGGTAGCGCTGGAACCAGTTGGGCGTGACATCGCTGTACGGCTGCCACCAGCTCGGCTCGTTGGCCTCCCGGACCCGGTCGAGCACGGCCGCCCGCTCCGCCTCGTCGTGCACGCCGTAGAGGGTCAGGAGGTCTCTGACGTCGCGCATCTTGAAGCCCACCCGCCCAAGCTCCATCCGGCTGAGCTTCGACTCAGACGCGCGGATCGTCTCGCCAGCCTCCGCGCGGGTCAGCCCCCGCTCCTCCCGCAGCTGCCTGAGCTGGGCACCCACGAGAATCCGCACCGCGGTGGGGCCGTCGATGGGCCGGTCCTGCTCTGCTGATCCAGTCACCCGCACCTCCCGGGGCTGTCCCGAGGCATAGCATGCCACCGGCTTGGCACCAGCGCCACCGATCACGCGGTCACCCTCCGTGACGGATTCTCTGAGCTACCGCCCCGTTTTGATCTCCCGCCGGCTGTCCGTCACCGGGCATTGTGGACAAACACCGCGGGCCACGCATCCGCCGGAGGCGGAGGAGTGACCGCGACCAAACGCGGGGTGAGCGCGACCAGCGGCGGACGGGTGAGGCCGCGGGAGCAGCGGCCTGGACCACAACGGACATCGCGGTAGCTCAAATCCGTGAAATGGCACGACGCCAGCAGCGACCTCCAACGCCGGTTGCGCTACGTGGCGAGGACGCGTTCGCAGGCGGCGCGGGACCTTCGGGTCGTGCGCAGGTAGTAGTCGAGGAACTCGCCCGGGTCGGCGGCGTCGAGCAGGCGCACCACACCGGCAAGGTCGACACCGTGGCGGGGCAGCTGGTCGGTCGGGCGGCCGCGGACGAGCGTCAGCGCGTTGCGTACGCGGGCGGCCAGGGTCCAGCCGGCGGCCATCGCCTCGGCGTCGGCTGGGGGGACGAGGCCGGCGGCGCGGGCGGCTACGAGTGCGTCGAGGGTGCGGGTGCAGCGCAGCTCCGGCACCGCCCGCGCGTAGCGCAGCTGCACGAGCTGCACCGCCCACTCCACATCGGCCAGTCCGCCTCGGCCCAGCTTCGCGTGGGTGGCCGGGTCGGCGCCGCGGGGCAGGCGTTCAGTCTCCACGCGTGCTTTGATGCGGCGGATCTCGGTGACCTGCTCGCGCTGGAGGCCGTCTTGCGGATAGCGCACGGTGTCGGCCAGCGCCTCGAACTCGCGTCCCAGCGCCTCGTCGCCGGCCACCCAGCGGGCGCGCAGCAGGGCCTGCGCCTCCCACACCTTCGACCACCTGGCGTAGTACTGGGCGTACGCGGCGAGGCTGCGCACCAGCGGGCCCTGCCGCCCCTCGGGGCGGAGGTCGGCGTCGACGCCGAGCGGCGGGTCCGGTGCGGGGCGGCCGAGCTGGCGGCGCAGCTCCTCGGCGATCGCGTGTGCGGCGGCGCTTGCCGCGTCTTCCGCGACACCCGCCGGTGGGTCGTAGACGAAAAGCACGTCGGCGTCGGAGGGATAGCTCATCTCGTAGCCGCCGAGCCGTCCCATGCCGATGACGGCGAAGCGCAGCCCCGGCATCTCCGGCACGAAGGCGTGCGCGGCCCGCAGCGCGGCGGCCAGTGTCGCATCGGCCACATGGGACAGTGCACTCCCGGCGGACGTGATGTCGAGCGGCTGGGCGGGTGCCAGCGTGCCGGCACGGGCGAGCACGTCGGCGCAGGCGATGCGGAAGAGCTCGCGGCGGCGCAGCGCGCGTACCGCCCCGATCGCCTCCTGCGGATCGGGGTGGCGCTCGGCCGCGGCGCCGAAGCCTTCGCGGAGCACCTCGCTCGGGCGCGGCACGAGCTCCGCGTCGTCGGCCAGCAGGCGCAGCGCCTCGGGGTCGCGGGCGAGCAGGTCGGCCGCGTACCGGGACAGGCCCAGCACCCGGGCCAGCCGCAGTGCCACCGGGCCCTCGTCGCGGAGCAGCCGCAGATACCACGGCGTGCTGCCCAGCTTGTCGGAGACCTGGCGGTAGCTGAGCAGGCCGCGGTCGGGCTCGGGCGCGTCGGCGAACTCCTGGAGCAGCACCGGCAGCAGCGTGCGCTGGATCGCGGCGGTGCGGGACAGGCCGCCGGTCAGTGCCTCGATGTGGCGCAGCGCGGTCGCCGGTTCGAACCCGAGCACCCGCAACCGTTTCGCGGCCGACTCGGGCACCATGCGCAGCCCTTCGGCCGGCACCCGCGCCACCGCCTCCAGTAGCGGGCGGTAGAGCAGCTTCGCGTGCAGGCGGCGTACCTCGGCGGCGTGCGAGACCCAGTCGGCGCGGAACGACTCGACGGCCTGGCGCCCCGGAACGGCCGTGTACCCCAACGCGTGCGCGAGCCAGCGGACCGCGGCCGGGTCGGTGGGGACCGTGTGGGTGCGGCGCAGCGCCTGGAGCTGGAGCCGGTGTTCGACGGCGCGCAGGAAGTGGTATCCGCGCAGCAGCGCCTCGCCGTCGGCGCGGCCGACGTATCCGCCGGCCACCAGCGCGCGCAGCACCGGAATCGTGCCCGGGACGCGCAGCGACTCGTCCACCCGTCCGTGTACGAGCTGGAGCAACTGCACGGCGAACTCGATGTCGCGCAGCCCACCCGGCCCGCGCTTGATCTCGCGGTCGAGCTCGGCGCGCGGCACGCTGTCGATGATTTTGCGGCGCATCGCGCGGACGTCTTCGACCGC
Organism: Phytohabitans sp. LJ34; assembly: GCF_052068095.1. NCBI lineage: Bacteria > Bacillati > Actinomycetota > Actinomycetes > Micromonosporales > Micromonosporaceae > Phytohabitans > Phytohabitans sp. LJ34. The sequence goes on from NZ_JBQHDG010000021.1 coordinate 132,528, forward strand.
CTCCGGGCGTTCGGCGGCGTGCCAGACCAGCGGGGCGAGCTCGTCGATCCACTCCTGGGCCAGCGCCGTGTCGCCCGCCGCCGGGCGGGCCTTGAGCAGCGCCTGGAACTCCCACGTGCGGGCCCACCGCCGGTAGTACGACAGATGGCTGGCGAGCGTTCGCACCAGCGGGCCGCGGCTGCCCTCCGGCCTCAGTGCGGCGTCGACCTGCCAGGCGACCTGGCCGCAGATCGCGATCAGGCGGGCGGCGACCGTCGTGCCCGCGGTCAGGTCGGCGTCGGTCGCCGCCACGAAGATGACGTCCACATCGGACACGTAGTTGAGCTCGTTGCCGCCGCACTTGCCCATCGCCACGACCGCCAGCCGCGGCGGCTCGGTGCCGGCGGGCAGCTCGGACACCGCGATGTCGTACGCCGCCGCGAGCGTCGCGTCGGCCAGGGCCGACAGCGCCGCCATGGTCTGCACCAAGCCGCGCCCGCCGGTCAGGTCGGCCGCCGCGATCCGCAGCAGAGCCAGCCGGTACGCCGTGCGCAGCGCGGGCACGGACGCTGTGCCGAGGTGCAGCCCGCCGTCGCCGTTGGGCGCCACGCCGTCTTCGCCGGTGGTCAGCGCCGCCCAGTGGTCGGGGTTGGCGACGAGGTGGTCGCCGAGCGCCGAAGAGGCACCGAGCACCGCGACGAGGCGGCGGCGCAGGCCGGGGTCCGCCGCCATCGTGCCGAGCAGCGAGCCCTCCTGCCGGCGGTCGGCCTCGACGAGCCGGTGCAGCTGCCGCAGCGCGAGATCCGGGTCGGCCGCGCGGGACAGCGCGGTGAGCAGCTCGCCGGCCGCCTCGTCGTTGGGCTCCTGGGTGGCCTGGTCCCACAGCCCCAGCCCGTCCGGCCCGAGCAGGCCGGCGGCGCGCACGATGTCGGCGTTGAGCCCGAAGCCGTATCGCGCCAGCCGCGCCTGCGCGCTCGTCGGCCTCGCCACTACTGGCCCAGCAGCGGCAGGGGACGGCGGACGTCGCTCAGCTCACCGAGCGCCAGCGCCGCGAAGCGGGCCGCGAACGGCTGCCACACCTCCTCGACGTCGACCATCACGGCGTCGCAGGCGGCGACGATCTCCTCGGGGTCGTAGCCTTCCGGCGCGCTACGCGCCCAGTCCGCGATCATCTCGGTGTCGCACTCGATGTGGAACTGGAGCGCCCAGGCCCGCTCCCCCATCCGGAACGCCTGGTGCGGGTATCGCGTGGACGCGGCCAGCAGCACCGCGCCCGCGGGCAGCTCGGTGATCTCGTCGAGGTGCCACTGGAGCACGTCCGGCGCCAGCGGCACGTACCGGAAGAGCGTGTCGGTCTCCGCGGCGTCGCGCCGGCCGACCAGCGCCGGCCCGATCTCCGGCCCGGCGGCGCTGCGCTCGACGGTGCCGCCGTGCGCGGTCGCCATCAGCTGCGCGCCGAGGCAGATCGCCAGCGTCGGGGTGCCGTGGCGGGTCGCCTTGCGCAGCAGCGCCTCCACGCCGTCGAACCAGTCCGGCCGCGGCGGGTACGCCGACTGCTCGCCGCCCAGCACCACCAGCGCGGCGAACCCCTCCAGGTCGGCGGGAAGCTCCTCCCCCGCGTACGGCCGGAGGACCGAGAGGGCAAGCCCTGCCTCGGTCAGCCACTCCCCCAGCCGCCGCGCGTCGTCGGTCGGGTCATTTTCGATCACCAGCGCCGTCGTCACCCACCGAGGCTATCGCCTTAGGCTCGGGAGGTGACCGCCTTGCTGCCTAGCGCTCTCCGCCCCGGCGACACCGTGATGCTCGTCTCGCCGAGCGGGCCCACCAAGCCCGAGCGCGTGGCCCGCGGCATCGAGCTGCTGACCGGGTGGGGCCTGCGGCCGGTGCTGGGGCCCAACGCGTACGCCCGCCAGGGTTATCTCGCCGGCTCCGACACGCTGCGCGCCGCCGACCTCAACGCGGCCTTCGCCGACCCCGAGGTGCGCGGCGTGCTGTGCACCCGCGGCGGATACGGCGCCCAGCGGATCGTCGACGCGATCGACATGGACGCGGTGCGACGCGACCCGAAGGTGGTGGCCGGCTTCTCCGACATCACCGCGCTTCAGCTCGCCCTGTGGCGCGCCATCCGACTGGCCACAGTGCACGGTCCCGGCGCGGCGTGGCTCGACGAGCGCACCCCGCCGGTGTCGGCCGAGTCGCTGCGGGCCGCGCTGATGGGCACCGACCCGGTCGTGGTCAAGCGGGTCGAGACCGAGGAGACGGCACCCGTCGCGGTGCCCGGCACGGCCACCGGCCCGCTCATCGGCGGCAACCTCAGCCTGATCGTGTCCTCCGTGGGCACTCCCGACTTCCCCGATCTGCGCGGCGCGATCCTGCTCGTCGAAGACGTGGGCGAGGCTCCGTACAAAGTGGACCGGATGCTCACGCACCTGCGGCGCGCAGGCGCGTTCGACGGGGTCGCGGGGGTGGCGGTCGGGCAGTTCACCGACTGCGCCGACGGCTGGACCGTGCCGGTGACCGAGGTGTTGACCGACCGCCTCGGTGACCTGGGCGTGCCGGTGCTCGGCGGCCTGCCGATCGGCCACGGCACCGGGCAGCTCACGGTGCCGGTCGGCACGCCCGCCACGCTCGACGCGGACGCGGGTGTCCTGACCGTCGCGCCGGGTGTGACGTGACAGTCATTTTCTCCGTGGCCGGTCGAGCCCTCTCCGGAGCAGGGTGAGAAGTGGGTGGGAGACCCCCACCGTTCTCCTCAGGGAGGTGGGTCGCGATGACTGCGACCGCGATCGAGCAACACCCCGACATCGCCGCTCTCCGGGCCCGGTACGACCGGGTGGCGGAGACCCCGACCGCACAGCTGGTCGAGGGCCTGACCCTACTCACCGGCTTGTACCTGGCGATGTCGCCGTGGGTCGTCGGCTTCACCGACCACGGCAGCCTGGCCGCGAGCAACCTCTTCTCCGGGGTCGCGATCGCGCTGCTGGCTCTCGGCTTCGCGTCCGCGTACGGCCGCACGCACGGCATCGCCTGGGTCGCGCCGGTGATCGGCGTCTGGACGATCGTGGCGCCCTGGCTGGTCAGCGGCCCGACGGCGGACAGCTCCGCGGTCACCAGCACGGTGATCACGGGCGCGCTGGCGGTGCTCTTCGGCCTCGGCATGCTCACGATGGGCATGCGGCGCCGGATGTAAAGGCAGGGCCGGTCAGTGGCCGGCGACGATCAGATCGGCAGCGGTGAGCCGGCGCGGGGGCGCCGGCTCACCCGTCGCCACCAGAGACTCGATGCGGTCCGTGCGGAAGGCACGGACCGCATCACGCATCCGGCACCAAGCCACCAGGTACCAATAGTCGTGGTCGGCGATGTAACCCAGCGGCTCGATGCTCCGCGTGGTGGCCGTGCCGTGCCGGTCGGCGTAGTCGATCCGCAGCACGGTGCGCTCGTGCAGCGCGTCCGCGACCACCCGCGGCACCACCGGGGTCGTGTCGCGGGACGCCCGGTCGGCCAGCTCGCGGGCGGTCACCAGGTCGGCGTCGGGCATCACGCGCACCAACTTGCGCAGCGCCGAGGCCGCGTCGGCGTGCAGCGGGGTGCCGGCCAGGCCGTAGAGCGCCATCGCGATCGCGACCGACTCCGTCGGCGTGACCTCCAGCCTCATCCCATCGACGCTACGGCCGGCACCCGTGATCGAACAAGTGTTCTAGTCGATTCCTGTGCGCGGGCTGGTGACGCAGCGCGCGAAACAACGCTTTCCGCGCAAGGCAGACCCGGATTTTCAGCGCCGCGACAGGTTGCGCAGGGTGACAGCCCAGGTCACGCCTCCAGCCTCGGGCGGGTACCCCCTTCCGAGCGAATTTGGAGGTTTCATGAGTAGGCGTATCTCGAAGCGGGCGGCCCTTGGCGGGCTGGCCGTCGCGGGCGTGCTGTCGGTGGGCATCGCCGCGCCGATCGCCGCGTACGCCGCCGACCGCGACGGCCGGCCGCCGTCCGGCTCCTACTACGGCCAGGGTTACGGCCCCGGCCGCCCCGGCGACGGCAAGGACCGCGCCGCGCGGGACGCCGAGTTCGCGGCGGCGCTCGCCAAGGAGCTGGGCATCCCGGAAGACCAGGTGGCGGACGCGCTGAGCAAGGTGCGCGAGCAGCTGCGTCCCGCGGGCAAGCCCGGCGAGGGCCGCGGTCACGGCCCCCGCGGCGGCCAGCCACCGTCGCCGGAAAGCCCGGCACCGACCCCGACCAAGTAACCGAAGCCGGATACCCAGGCGACGTCCGGCACCACCGTGCGTCGCCTGGCCGCTTCCGGGTCACGGTGGCCTCACCCGTCCGCCGCTGGTCACGCTTACCCCGGCGGCCCCTACGACCCGGCTGGGTGGGTGCGCGCGGGATGCGTTTGCTCTGCTTCCCTATAGTGGCCACCCCCGGGTGGACCCGCCGCCGGCAGGCAAGGCCGCCGGTCGCGGCGGTGGTGGGCGTTGCCCCGACATCGCCCGTCGCCAGCCCGGGCGAGGGCAATGTCCGGCAACTTCCCCACCGCACCACGCCTCGACGTGTGAACGCACTGACGCGCTCAGCTCGACAGCTTCCCCGACAGACCAGCCCGCGGCCCGCCGCGGGAGCAACGGTCTGGACCACGACGGACATCGCGGTAGCTCAAATCTCTGTCCAAATAAGGGATTCGGTGGTCGAAGCCACCCCGACTCCGAAAGGTCTCTAGAGGGCGCCCAGGTAGCGCTGGCGCTCGTACGGGGTGACCTCGCGGCGGTACTGCTCCCACTCGGCGCGCTTGTTGCGCAGGAAGAAGTCGAAGACGTGCTCGCCGAGCACCTCCGCGACAAGCTCGGAGCCGGACATCACGTCGATCGCCTCGGAGAGGTTTTCCGGCAGCGCCTCGTAGCCCATGGCCTTGCGCTCGGCGTTGGAGAGCGACCACACGTCGTCTTCGGCGCCGGGCGGGAGCTCGTAGCCCTCCTCGATGCCCTTGAGACCGGCGCCGAGCATGACCGCGAACGCCAGGTAGGGGTTGGCCGCCGAGTCGAGTGAGCGGACCTCGACGCGGGCCGAGTTGGGCTTGCCGTACGCGGGGACGCGGACCAGTGCGGAGCGGTTGAGGTGGCCCCAGCACACGTACGCCGGGGACTCGGTGATCCGGTCGGGCAACGCCTGCGGGAAGAGCCGCTTGTACGAGTTGACCCACTGGTTGGTGACCGCCGTGTACTCCCGGGCGTGCACCAGCAGGCCGGCGATGAACGCCTTGGCGACCTTGGAGAGCTTCATCGGGTCGCTCGCGTCGTGGAACGCGTTGCGCTCGCCCTCGAAGAGTGACAGGTGGGTGTGCATGCCGCTGCCCGGCTGGTCGGTGAACGGCTTCGGCATGAACGTGGCCCGCACGCCGTGCGACAGCGCGACCTCCTTGACCACGTGCCGGAACGTCATGATGTTGTCGGCGGTGGTCAGCGCGTCGGCGTAGCGCAGGTCGATCTCCTGCTGGCCGGGCGCGACCTCGTGGTGGCTGAACTCCACCGAGATGCCGATCCGCTCCAGCGCGAGCACGGCCTGGCGGCGGAAGTCGCGGGCGATCGCGTGGGTGGTGTGGTCGAAGTAACCGCCCGCGTCGACCGGGATCGGCACCGAGCCGTCGGCCGGGCCGTTTTCCAGCAGGAAGAACTCGATCTCGGGGTGGGTGTAGAAGGTGAAGCCCTTTTCCGCCGCCTTGGACAGCGCGCGGCGCAGCACGTGGCGCGGGTCGGCCCAGGAGCCGCTGCCGTCGGGGAGCAGGATGTCACAGAACATCCGGGCGCTCTCGCCGCTCACGCCGCCCTCGAACGGGAAGACCTGGAACGTCGTCGGGTCGGGCATGGCGATCATGTCGGACTCGAAGACGCGGGCGAAGCCCTCGATCGCCGAGCCGTCGAAGCCGATGCCCTCGTCGAACGCCGCCTCCAGCTCGGCTGGCGCCACCGAGACGCTCTTGAGCGTGCCGAGCACGTCGGTGAACCACAACCGGACGAACCTGATGTCGCGCTCCTCGAGGGTGCGGAGCACGAACTCCTGCTGACGGTCCACTTCAACCCCTAGTGACGCTCTAGCTGCGCTTTGCTGGCGGATCAGTCTCCCGCTGCGCCGTTACACCGACGTTACGTGAAGAGACCGCTGGCCGCCGTACCGGGTCCCGGCGCAACCTGTCCGGTTCGTGGCCGTTGATACCAAAAGTACGGGAGGGGACAAGCGCCATGCCACGATTCCGCATGATCGCCGGCGGGGTCGCGCTCGGTACCGCGCTGGCCGGGGTGATCGCGCTGGCCGGCGTCATCCACGTGCGGGTGAACCACGGCGACCGCGACGCCGCGCCGAGCCCGTCCGCGCTGGCCGGGCCGCTCACCGCCACACAGCCCGAGCTGGCCGACGCGCTGCTGGGCGACCGCGACCTGCCCGACGGGTACCGGTCCGCGCCAGCCACCCGGCCCGCGCCGGTCGAGGACACCGGCCGTACCGAGCGGTGCCGAGCGCTTTTCGAGCGTCCCTGGGACGTGGCCGGGGCCGGCGCGCGGGACCGGGCGGTCGGCGACTACGCCGGGCGGCAGCGGGCCGCGCTGCTCCGCCAGGCGCTCGCGCTCTTCGAGCCGGGCGGCGCGGCCCGCGCGATGGGCGAGCTGCGCCGGGCGTCCGGCTCGTGTCCCGAGTTCGACGCCCGGTTGGAGGACGGGACCGCCGTCCGGGTCCAGCTCCGCGAGATGGCTCTGCGGCGGGTGGGCGACGAGGCCTACGCAATACGTTTCACCGCCCGTCCCCTGGAGGCCGGCGCTCCCCGGTACGGGTACCTGGCCGTCGGACGGCTCGGGCCGGTGCTGTCCGTGCTGCGCCACGTGGGTCCGACCGCCTCCGAACCGGCGCACGTGGCCGGGGTGCTGGGCCGGGCGCTGCGGCGGGCGGAACCCCTCGTGCGGCCTCTCACAGGGCATGAACGGCCCGGACTTGGGAAGATGAAGCCATGCCGACTCTGCGCCTCGCCCTCGCCCAGGTAAACCCGACCGTCGGCGACCTGTCCGGCAACGCCGCCATCGTGCGCGAGTGGAGCCGGGCCGCGGCCGACTCCGGCGCCCAGCTCGTCGCGTTCCCGGAGATGATGCTGACCGGATACCCGGTGGAAGACCTGGTCTTCCGCGAGTCGTTCGTGGCCGCCTCGGTCGCCGCGCTGGAGCGGCTCGCCGCCGACCTGGCCGCCGACGGCCTCGGCGACCTGCCGGTCGTGGTCGGCTACCTCGACGCGGACGGCGCGGCCCGGATCAGCGCCGAGGCCGAGCCCGACCGCGGCCCGCGTGACGCGCTCGCGCTGCTGCACGGCGGCCGGGTCGCCGCCAAGTACTACAAGCACCACCTGCCCAACTACGGCGTGTTCGACGAAGACCGCTACTTCGTGGCCGGCGACTTCCTGACGGTGGTGCGCGTGGCCGGCGTCGACGTCGCGCTCACCGTCTGCGAAGACATCTGGCAGGCCGGAGGTCCGTTCGCGGTCGCCCGCGCGGCGCGGGTGGGCCTGGTGGTCAACATCAACGGCTCGCCGTACGAGCTGGACAAGGACGACGTACGGCTCCCGCTCGTCGCCCGGCGCGCCCAGGAGGCCGGCGCCGCCGTGGCGTACGTCAACATGGTCGGCGGCCAGGACGAGCTGGTCTTCGACGGCGACTCGATGGTGGTGGCCGCCGACGGCACGCTGCTGGCCCGCTCGCCACAGTTCGGCGAGCACCTGCTGATCCACGACCTCGACGTGCCGGCGGCGGACCCCGAGGCACCGGAGGGCGACCTAGGCGAGATGAGCGTGCGGCGGCTGGTGATCGACCCGGTGCCGGCCGCACCTTCGACCCCGGTCGAGGGTGGTGTCGCCGAGCGGGTCACCGACGAGGCCGAGGTGTGGCAGGCGCTGGTGCTCGGCCTGCGCGACTACGTCCGCAAAAACGGCTTCCGCTCGGTCGTGCTCGGCCTCTCCGGCGGCATCGACTCCTCGGTGGTGGCGGCGATCGCGGTCGACGCGCTCGGCCCCGACCGGGTGGTCGGCGTCTCGATGCCCAGCCAGCACTCGTCCGAGCACTCCCGCGACGACGCGGCCGACCTCGCCAAGCGCACCGGCCTCGACTACCGGATCGAGCCGATCCAGCCGATGGTCGACGCCTTCCTGGCCAACATGTCGCTCTCCGGCCTCGCGGTGGAAAACCTGCAAGCACGCGTGCGCGGGGTGATCCTCATGGCACTGTCCAACCAGGAGGGCCACCTTGTGCTCACCACGGGCAACAAGAGCGAGCTGGCGGTCGGATACTCCACTTTGTACGGTGACTCGGTCGGCGGCTTCAACCCGCTCAAAGACGTGCCGAAGACGATGGTGTGGACGCTCGCGAGGTGGCGCGACGCCGAGGCCGAGCGGCGCGGCGCCGAGCCGCCCATCCCGGAAAACGCGATCAGCAAGCCGCCGAGCGCCGAGCTGCGCCCGGGTCAGCTCGACACCGACTCGCTGCCCGACTACCACGAGCTCGACGCGATCCTGGCCGGCTACGTCGACGGCGACAAGGGCCGCGACGACCTGATCGCCGAGGGCCACGACCCGGCGGTGATCGACAAGGTGCTGCGCATGGTCGACGTGGCCGAGTACAAGCGCCGCCAGTCCGCGCCGGGCACGAAGATCTCGATAAAGGCCTTCGGCCGCGACCGCCGGCTCCCCATCACGAACAGGTGGCGCGAGCCTTTCGACCGGTAGCATGGGCAGATCGAGGGAGGTTGAGCCATGACCGCAGTGCACCCCGGCCGGCGGTTGCGGGTTGAGTTGCCGCCACGCCCACTCACCCTTGACGATGTGGCGGAATTGGCGGCCGCCGATGAGTATGGACACCGTTACGAGCTCGTTGACGGTAGCCTCATCGTCGTGCCTCCGGCGGATTTCGACCACGCGGAGACCATCACTCGCCTGACGGTTTGGTTTGTTGCCAACGGATATGGCACACACCAGGTGCTGTCCTCACCCGGCGTCCGGATCACGGAGCGGAACTCTGGCCGCGTTCCAGACTTGATCATCCTGCGGCGGCGCAGAGACGGGCGCACGGTTTGGGCCGACCCCGCCGATGTCGCCGTGGTGATCGAGGTTGTTTCGCCCGGATCCGAGCGCGTTGACCGCGAGACCAAGCCAGGTGAGTACGCCCGGGCCGGGGTCCAGGAATACTGGCGGATCGAGCGCGGCGACAACGAGACCACCGTGCACCAGTACCGGCTGGGTCAGGGCGAGCGCGGCGAGCCGGCCTACGTCAGCCACGCCGCTGTCCTGCTCGACGACCTCCTCGCCGGAGCGCCGCCCGCCCTCGCGTAACGCGTGTGAAATCTTCCACTAACACCTGACGTGTCCGGTAGGGGCGGTGGGAGGCTTGCTCCAGTGACCCGGGGACCGCGTGCGCGGCCTCGAGGCGAGAGGAGACGACGATGTCCGAGCCGACCCTGTACGGCGGCCCAGCCACCCGGCGTGTGCGTACGCGCGACCTGATCGCGGCAAAGCAGCGCGGCGAGCGGTGGCCGATGCTCACCTCGTACGACCAGTACACGGCGGCCATCTTCGACGAGGCCGGCATCCCGGTGCTCCTCGTCGGCGACTCCGCGGCCAACAACGTGTTCGGCTACGAGACCACCGTCCCGGTCACGGTCGACGACCTGCTCCCGCTCGTACGCGCCGTGGTGCGCGCCACAAAGCGCACGCTGGTCGTGGCCGACCTGCCCTTCGGCTCGTACGAGGAGGGCCCGACGCAGGCGCTGCGCACCGCCGTCCGGTTCATGAAGGAGGGCGGCGCCCACGCGGTCAAGCTGGAGGGCGGCCGCCGCGTGGCCGAGCAGATCGCCGCGATCACCAACGCCGGCATCCCCGTGATGGCGCACGTGGGCTTCACCCCGCAGAGCGAGCACGCCATCGGCGGCTACCGCGTGCAGGGCCGCGGCGACGCCGCAGAAGACGTGGTGGCCGACGCCCACGCGGTGGCGGAGGCGGGCGCGTTCGCGGTGGTGCTGGAGATGGTGACCAGCGAGGTCGCCAAGCGCATCACCCACGACCTCCCCATCCCGACGGTGGGCATCGGCGCCGGCCCGGACACCGACGCCCAGGTGCTCGTCTGGCAGGACATGGCCGGCCTCCGCACCGGCAAGGCCCCCCGCTTCGTCAAGCGCTACGCCGACCTGGCCGGCGCGCTGACCGACGCCACCAAGCGCTTCGCCGACGAGGTGCGCGGCGGCGAGTTCCCCGGCCCGGAGCACGCCTTCCACTAGAGCTTCCAGGTTTCCCGACGACGTCGCTCTAGTCGGCTACGACCACGGCCAAAACCCTCAATTCAAAACCGAGATTTGGGCTACCGCGACGTCCGCGGTGGTCCAGACCGCTGCGCGGAGTCCCCGGGGAAACGTGGAGCGCAGCGGAGCGTTTTCTTGGGGTGCATTTCCCGCGGCCTCACCCGTCCGCAGTTGGTCCCGCTCACCCCAAGGCGGCCTTGCCCGGCCGCGCGGGCCCGGCCAGGACGGGTGTGCGCGCGCATCCCCTTTGCTCTGCTTCCCCATAGTGGGCACCCACACCCAGCGGCGATCGACCCGTCGACCGCCTCCTATAGGGAAGCAGAGCAAAGGCCCCCGGAGCACCTCACCCACCCCCGGGCCACCGGCCCGGGGATCGCTGTCGAACCCCGCACGCACAGGCCGGCAGCAAGGGGTGAGCGCGACCAACGGCGGACGGGTGAGGCCGCGGGAGCAACGGCCTGGACCACGACGGACGTCGCGGTAGCTCAAATCTTGAAAATGACCGTAACCCTGAAAGATCTCTAGACGCGCAGCTGGGACTCCAGGACGGCCCGCGCCTCGACGAGGGACGGGCCGTACCACGTCAGGTGGCGGCCGGAGACGAGCACGCACGGCACCCCGGGGAACGCTTCCGGGCCGTCGTCGGTCGTGAAGGCGTACGGCTCGTCGGGGAGCACGACGACCTCCGGGTCGCGGGCGAGGATCTCGGCCAGCGGCGGGCGGGGATAGCGGTCGGGCGCGTCGTCGTAGAGGTTGTGCACGCCCAGGCGGCGCAGCACGTCGCCGGCGAAGGTGTCGCGGCCCAGCACCACCCACGGGCGGCGCCAGACGGGCACCACGGCGCGCCTCGGGGGTGCGGGGGCGGGCCGTGCCCACGCGGCCCGCGTCTCGCCCAGCCACGGCGGATCGGGCGCGCCGAGAGCGGCGAGCAGCCGCGCGAGCGAAGCCAGCGCCTCGTCCAGCGTGCGCGGGTAGGTCACCCACACCGCCACGCCCGCGGCCCGCAGCGCCTCGACGTCTTCGCGGCGGTTCTCCTCCGCGTTCGCCACGACCAGATCGGGTGCCAGCGCCAGGACGCGGTCCACCGACGGGTACTTGGAGCCGCCCACCCGCGGCACGTCGAGGCCCGGCGGGTGGGTGCAGTAGTCGGTGGCGCCGGCGAGCAGGTCGGGGGTGCTCAGCGCGATCGCCTCGGTCAGCGACGGCACCAGCGAGACGACGCGGCGCGGCGGGCGCTCCACGGGTACCGCCGCGCCGAGGTCGTCGTTCACCCCGAGAAGGTGAAGAGGACGCGCCGCTGCCCCGGGTCGGCGGTGACGAGGCGGGCGCGGATGCGTTCGCCGAGCGGGAGGGCGCCTTCGCAGCGGGCGCGTACCGGCGGCTCGTCGAGCGCGATCATCCCGCCGGGCACGCGCTTGGGGCGGTCGTCGAGGTCGAGCACCGCCGCGTCGAACTCCTCGCCCACGCGGCCGGCGAGCAGCATCGCCTCGGTGAGGTCGACCGCCGCGCGCTCGGCGGCCGAAGCGACGCGGTCGGTGTCGGCCATCACCTCGGGCAGCTTGGGCAGTGCGGCGCCGGCCCAGTCGGGCACCGGCATGCCGGCGAAGAGGGCCAGGCACACCTCGGTGACGTACCGGTCGGCCAGCCGCCGCAGTGGCGCGGTCACGTGCGCGTACGGCGCCGCCACCGCGCCGTGGCCCGGGTCGTCCGGCACCTTGCCGTCGAACGCCGTGTAGCCGGCGCCGCGCATCAGCTCGGCCGCGTGGTCGAGGAACGCCGCGGCGCGCGGCTGTGCCGGGTCGACGCCGGCCACCACGCGTCCGACCGGCGCGCCGTCGGGCCACTCCACGCCGAGCGGCGCGGCCGCCGCGCGGAGCTTGGCGATCGCCTGCTCGCGGGGTGCGGGCATGGTGCGCAGCAGGCCGATGCCGCCGTCGAGCATGACGCGCGCGGCGGCCATGCCGGTCAGCAACGAGATCTGCGCGTTGAACTCCTCGACCGGGTACGGGGCGCGGAGCACGAGCCGCCACCCGGTGCCGTCCGGTTCGATGTCCTGCTCGGGCAGCGGCAGGCTGATCGCGCCGCGCGCGAAGCCGCGCTCGACGAGCAGGGTGCCGAGCTGGGGCAGCGCCGCGATCGGCTCGGGCAGCCGCCCCGCGTCGGCGTCCGCCTGTACACCGGCGTAGTCGAGCTTCGCGCGGCTGCGTACCCGTGCGCGTTCGAGGTGTACCGACTGGGTTTCGCCCGAGGAGTCGAGGTCGATCGTCCACACGACCGCGGCCCGCTCCTGATCGGGCAGAAGGCTCACCGCGCCCTCGCTCAACGCGACGGGATGCAGCGGCACCTTGCTGTCGGGAAGGTAGACGGTCTGGCCGCGGCGCCAGGTCTCTGCCTCGAGTTCGCCGCCGGGGCGTACGTACGCGGCCACGTCGGCGATCGCGTAGTGCACCCGGTAGCCGCCGTCGCGGCGCCCGATCCACATGGCCTGGTCGAGGTCGCGCGAGGTGGGCGGGTCGATCGTGACGAACGGGATGTCTGTGCGGTCGGCGGCCGGAAGTGCGGTGCGGAAAGCCGCCTCGTCCGCTTCGCGCTGCGCCGCGGGCGGGAACGCCTCAGGGAGTTCCAGCTCGCGGCGCAGCTCGCCGAAGTCGATGCGGGGTGCGACAACGCGTCGAATAACCACGCGGTCATTCTTACTCAGCGCGCCGCACCCCGTTGTACTAGCGGGTGGTGCGAGTGGTCGTCTTGCGGGCGGTGGCCTTGCGCGCCGGCGCCTTCTTGGCCGCCGTGGTGGTGCGCTTGGCCGCGGTGCTCTTCGCCGCCGTCTTCTTGGCGACCGCCTTCTTGGCCGGAGTGGCCTTGGTCGTCGTCTTCTTCGCGGCGGTCTTGCGCGCGGTGGTGGTCTTCGCGGCGGCGGTCTTCCGCGCCGTCGTCGACTTGGCGGCCGCGGTCTTCTTGGCCGTGGTCGTCTTCTTGGCAGCCGTGGTGGTCTTCTTCGCGGCCGCCTTACGCGCGGTGGTGCTCTTGGTCGCGGTGGCCTTCTTCGCGGGGGCCTTCTTTGCCGCTGTTCTCGTCGCCGGCGCGGTCTTCTTGGCCGCGGTTTTCTTGGCGGTCGTCGTCTTCTTGGCGGTGGCCGTCTTACGAGCGGTCGTCGACTTCGTCGCCGAAGCCTTCTTCGCCGCGGTGGTGGTCTTCTTGGCGGGGGCCTTCTTCGCCGTCGCCTTGCTCGTGACGGTCTTCCGTGCGGCCGTGGTCGCCGGCACCGCTGCCTTGACCTCGTCCACCGCCGGCTGTGCCTCAGGCTTCGCCGTGCTGTTCTTGGCAGCCGCGCGTTTCGCGGCCGGGGTGCTGGTGGCCTTCTTCGCTACGGCCATCTCTGTCTCCTCCTTGCGAATGTGTCCCGCGCTAAGCCGACGGCCGCGCGTGCGGAACCGTGTCGATTACTTGTCCTCCCCGGACCAGTGGGCGTCTTCCTCATCCCACTTGTCATTGCGCTCACGCACCTGCTCGAGCGCACGCTCCGCTTCCTGTGCGGATCCGTACGGACCGAGCGTGTACTTGGCCGGGCACGAGTTGGAGTCGTCCTCGACGCGGTGGTGGCGCACACACCAGTAGTACCGTGCGCCACTTCCGCCGTTAGTCATGAGATCACTGTGCACCGCAAACCGAACAAGCGCCACCTTTTCCGCAGAAAAATCGGACGCGTCTCCACAATAGACCAGCCCGGTAGACAACGGTAGGCGGCTCGCCGCGTGACGCGATTCGAAGAGAAAGCCTTATTCGATAAGGGATTTATCCGCGTAAGCGCAAGGACCCGCACACGGCCGCGCCCGTGACCGCGTCCCAAAAAAAATTCTTGCGCCATGACACCCGCGTGGCGTACGTCAGCCTCCACTGTGGCCCTCCACGCGAGTGGAAGAGGTGCGACGGACGAGTCGGCCTGTACGCCGGATTCTGTCCCGGCGGCATGTGCCGCCGGTGGCGGCCATCCATCTCGGCCTACCGTTGCCGGCAGGCTCCAGCGGCCTACCCGCAGGCATCGGACGGGCCGCCCTCAAACGCCTGCGCGAGCCGCCGCCTCGCGGTGGCGACTCTTCTTGGCCTTGCTCCGGGTGGGGTTTACCGAGCCGCTCCGGTCACCCGGAGCGCTGGTGGGCTCTTACCCCACCGTTTCACCCTTACCGCGCCGAAGCGCGGCGGTCTGTTTTCTGTGGCACTGTCCCGCGGGTCACCCCGGGTTGCCGTTAACAACCACCCTGCCCTGTGGAGTCCGGACGTTCCTCGGCAACCACGCGCTCCTAGGAGCACGAAGCTGACGCGACCGCCCGGCCGACTCGTCCGTCGCGTCCTCAATCGTACTAGCCTCGGCGGCGATGGATCTTCCAGGAATGGCGCTGCTCGCCGCCGCCGGTTTGGGCGCGGGCACGGTGAACGCGATCGCGGGCGGCGGCTCGCTCATCACGTTTCCCGCGCTCATCGCGGCGGGGCTCGCGCCCGTGCCGGCGAACGTGACGAACTCCGTCGCGGTCAGTCCCGGCTACGTCGGAAGCGTGGTGGGCAGCCGCGCCGACCTACCGCGCGAACGCCTGCGCGCGCTCGTGCCGCTCGCCGTGCTGGGCGGCTTCGCCGGGTGTGTGCTGCTGCTCGCCACGCCGCAGCGCGCGTTCGAGGTCGTGGTGCCGTTCCTCGTCCTCGCGGCCGCGGCCGTGCTCGCCTTCCAGGACCGGCTACGGCGGCTGGTCGGCCACCCGAAGAG
Source organism: Phytohabitans sp. LJ34 (assembly GCF_052068095.1). Lineage (NCBI taxonomy): Bacteria > Bacillati > Actinomycetota > Actinomycetes > Micromonosporales > Micromonosporaceae > Phytohabitans > Phytohabitans sp. LJ34. The sequence goes on from NZ_JBQHDG010000021.1 coordinate 147,568, forward strand.
CATGGCTCCGCGCCGCCACGCGATCGCGCTGTACGGGCTCGTGGCGGTCGGCGGGGTGTACGGCGGCTACTTCGGCGCCGCGCTCGGCGTGATGCTCGTCGCCGGGCTGGCGTTGCTCCTCGACGAGCGGCTCGCCCGGATCAACGCGCTCAAGAACCTGCTCTCCGCGGTCATCGGCGCCGCCACGGTCGTCGCGTACGCGGTCTTCGGCCCCGTCGACTGGGTGGGCGTCGCGGTCATCGCGCCGGCGACTCTGCTGGGCGGGTACGCCGGCGCGCGGCTCGCCCGCCGAATGCCGGGCGCCGTGCTGAAGGGGGTCGTCGTGACCGCCGGCACCGTGGTGGGACTGGCGCTACTCGTACGTGCGTTCAGTTAGCCGGCGAGGTGCGCGGTCTCGTTGACCATCCGCACCGCCACACCGCCGTCCCCCCACATGTCCACGATGGACAGGCCGGCCGGGTCGAGGTAGAGCCGGTGGAGGAAGGCGTCGCCGGCGGCGAGCGCGTCGCGCAGCAGGATCTTCAGCGGCGACACGTGCGAGACGACGACGACCGTGCTCTCCGGGTAGCCCTTGTGGAGGGTCGCCACGACGCGGCGCACGCGCGTGGCCACGGCGCGGAACGACTCGCCGCCCGGCGGTGCCTCCTCAGTGGACCCCAGCCAGGCGTCCATCTCGTCCGGCCACTGTGCACGGACCTCCGTGAAGGTCTTACCCTCCCACGCGCCGAAGTCGCACTCGACGAGGTCGGGCTCGACCTCGACCGGTACGCCGCGGCCGAGCGTCTCGGCGATGATCTCCGCCGTGCGCGTGCACCGCACCAGCGGCGAGCTGACGACGGCGGCGACCGAGGGCGCGAGCGCCTTCACGCGCGCGCCGGTCGCGCGGGCCTGGGCCAGCCCGGCGTCGGAGAGCGGCACGTCGCCGCGGCCGGAGTAGCGGCGCTGCGCGGTGAGCGCGGTCGCGCCGTGGCGGACGAGGAGCAGGCGTGTGGGCGTCGCGGCGGGCGGCTCCCACGACGGGCGGACGCTACCGGCGGCGGGTTGCTCTTTTCCCTTCGCCGCACCGCCGCCCGGGGCGTCACGCGTGATCCCGGCCGCCTCGTCCATCGCCTTGTTGGCGAGCGCGTCGGCGTGCTTGTTACGCTCGCGCGGCACCCACACGAACGTGACGAGCTCGAACCGGCGCACGAGCGTGGCCGCCTGGGCGGCGAGCGGGCGCAGGCCCGGGTTTTTGATCTGCCAGCGGCCGGACATCTGCTCCACGACGAGCTTGGAGTCCATCCGCACCTCGACCTCGGACGCGCCGAGCTCGGCCGCGGCGCGCAAGCCGGCGAGGAGCCCGGAGTACTCGGCGACGTTGTTGGTCGCCACGCCGAGCGTGTCGGACCGCTCGGCGAGGACCTCGCCCGAGTTGGCCTCGCGGACGACCGCGCCGTAGCCGGCCGGCCCGGGATTGCCCCGCGCGCCGCCGTCGGCCTCGACGACGACCCTCACAGTGCCTCCTGGTTCGCTCGCTCGTGCGGCACCGAAGGCGACGTCTTCCTCCGCCACCCCGAAACCCCGACTACGTCGGCGGGCCGGCTCCGTCCAGACGCCGCCGCGCCAACTCGCTCGCTCACAGTGCCTCCTGGTTCGCTCGCTCGTGCGGCACCGAAGGCGACGTCTTCCTCCGCCACCCCGAAACCCCGACTACGTCGGCGGGCCGGCTCCGTCCAGACGCCGCCGCGCCAACTCGCTCGCTCACAGTGCCTCCTGGTTCGCTCGCTCGTGCGGCACCGAAGGCGACGTCTTCCTCCGCCACCCCGAAACCCCGACTACGTCGGCGGGACGGCTCCGTCCAGACGCCGCCGCGCCAACTCGCTCGCGCGGGGCCCCCGGGGAAACGTGGAGCGAAGCGGAGCGTTTTCTTGGGGTGCGATTCACAGGCCCGACTCCGCGGTGCGGACCATGATGCGGCGGCACTCCTCGCAGCGCACCACCTCGTCGGGCGGCGCGGCCTTTATCCGGGCGCGCTCGCTGCCGGCAAGCTCCAGCCGGCACCCGCCGCAGCGGCCGCCCTTCAAGAGCGCGGCGCCGAGGCCGCCGGACGACTCCCGGATCTTGTCGTAGAGGGCGATGAGGTCAGCCGGCAGGTCGGCGACGAGGGGCTGCCGCGCGGTGGTGCGAAACTCCTCGTCCTTGACGATCTCGGCCAGCGCCTGGTCGCGCCGCGCCTCGGCCGCCTCGCGCGCCTCCCGGCCGGCCTCCTGCTGGGCGAGCAGCTCGTCGAGCGTCGCCTGTGCGGTCTCCCGCTGCTCCATCAGCTCCAGCTCGGCGTCTTCAAGCTCGCTCTGCCGGCGGGTGAGCGAGACGAGCTCGTGCTGGAGCGCCTCCAGCTCGCGCGCCGGCCCGCGCCCGGTGTCCAGCCGCGCCTGGTCCTTGTCTTTGCGTGAACGCACCTGGTCGACGTCGCGCTCGATGCGCGCGATGTCCCGGTCGAAGTCGTCGACGGCGACCTGGGCCCGCACGCGCTCGTCCTCCAGCGCGGACAGCTGCCGCGCGAGGGTCTCCAGCTCGGCGTGCTCCGGCAGCGTACGGCGCTTGTGGGCCAGCTGGGCCAGCGCGGTGTCGATCGCCTGGAGGTCGAGCAGGCGTCGCTGTGCTTCCGGGTCTGCCTTCACGAGCGGGGCTCCTTCAACGAGTCGTGCACGGTCCACGGGTCGGTGTCGAGATCGGAGACGACCGTCTCCACACCGCAGGCGTCGCGCAGGTGCGCGGCCAGGTCGTCCAGCCACGGGCGCTCGGTCGCCCAGTGCGCGGCGTCGAGCAGCGCCGGGCCACCGCTCGCGATGTGCTCGCTGACCGGGTGGTGGCGCAGGTCGGCGGTGAGGTACGCGTCGACGCCCGCGGCGGTCGCGTCGGCGAGGAACGGGTCACCCGCACCGCCGCACACCGCCACAGTCGAGATCACCCGATCGGGCCGGCCGGCCGCCCGTACCCCCCAAGCTGTTTGGGGAAGGGTGCGGGCCGCGTGGTGGGTGAGCTCGGCGAGGGTCATGGGCGCCGGAAGGCGCCCGATCCGGCCGGTGCCGCGACCGTCGCCGTCCGGGCCGTCGCCGGACGAGGCCGGCTTCAGCGGGCGCAGGTCGGTCAGGCCGAGCCGGGCGGCGAGCGCGTCGGAGACGCCCGGGTTGGCGACGTCGGCGTTGGTGTGCGCGACGAAGAGGGCGATGTCTGCCTTGATGAGCTGGTGGACGATCCGTCCTTTGTACGTCGTCGGCGCCACCGACGACACCCCGCGCAGCAGCAGCGGGTGATGCGCCACGATCAGGTCGGCGCCCACCTCCCGCGCCTGCGCCACCGTCTCCGGCACGCAGTCGACGGCGCACAGCACCCGCCGCACCGGCGCCTCCGGCTCGCCGAGCACCAGGCCCACCCGGTCCCACGACTCCGCCCACGACGGCGGAAATCGCGCGTCGAGGGTGGCCACCAGGTCCGCCACGGTGGGTTCAGTTGTCACGGCGGCGAGGCTACCAGCGCGAGGACGCCCTTCTCACGGTCCTCTCACACACGGTGGCGCAACGTGTCCCCATGACGGAGAACCTCCACCGCGACCGCCGGCAACGACTCGGCGCTCGGCGGCGCGCGGGTGGGCGTCAGCTTCGGCTAGGCCCTGCCTCGACCCGCGAGTGCAGGGCTTCGAGCGCGCGGCTCCACGGAAACGTGTCGCGGTGCTGCTCGCCCGTGCCGGGCGGGTGCAGCGGGAAGAAATCGTCGCCGAACAGCACGGTGATCCCCCACCCGCGCAGCCGCGCCAGGCTTTCCCGGAAGGCGGGGTGCGAACCCATCGCCACGTTGGTGTACGGCATGACGACGATCGGCAGCCCCTTGCCCTGCCCCTCGACGACGAGCCCGAGGGCGAGCGTGTCGGCGATGCCACAGGCCCATTTGTTGACCGTGTTGACGGTGGCCGGCGCGACGATGATCGCGTCCGGGGCCGGCAGCACGTCGGGGTCGCCGGGGTTTTTGTAGAGCGTGCGGACCGGGTGGCCGGTCTGGAGGGCGAGCGCGGGCACGTCGACGAACTTGCGGCCATCCGGCGTGACGACCACACACACGTCCCAGCCCTCGCGCTGGGCCTCCGTCACTAGCCGGCCCACGTCGCGGGCGACCGGCGACCCGCACGAGATGACGTAGAGCACGCCCCGGTCGCTCACCCGCTCATACTCCCACCCCCATGTGCTCGGCGAGCTCCGCCACCGGGGTCGGCGGTGCCCCCTTGGTGCGGCGCAGCACGTCCGAGAGCACCTCGTGTGCGATCGGCCGGCAGCGGATCTCCGAGGGGGCGAGGCGGTCGCCCTCCAGCAGCATCTCGCTGGCCCGCTCGACGTCGCCGATCTGGGTGTACCCCCGGGCGATGTCGATGAAGTGGTGCGCGCGCCGCTCCGGCAGCAGGGCGGCGAACGCGTCTCCGTCGATCTGCTCGTGGGTGTCGACCGCGACGCGCCCCTCGCCCAGCTCGACCGCTGCGGCGGCGCGGTGCAGCTGGACGTTGGTGGGCCCGAACGAGGTCCACAGGTGGTTTTGGTCGCTGCCCAGCTCGAGGGCGGCTTCCTCGGCGGCGGCGAAGAGATCCCGGACGGTCGCGCTGTCGCCGATCCGGGCGGCCGCCATCGCGCCGTTGAGCAGCAGCATGCCGTACACCGAGAGCCGCTCGGGCGTGGCCTCGTTTTCGTCGCCGGGCGCGAGCCGGTTGGCGATGTTGACGTTGACCTCCAGCGCCGGGCGGGCCCGGCCGAGCGCGAGCAGCGCGCTGCCGACCCGGTAGCTGGCGATGCCGGCCAGCAGCTGGTCGCCGGCCCGCTGTGACACGGCGATCGAGCGGTCCGCGGCGAGCCAGCACAGCTCGTGCTCGCCCAGCTTGCGCAGGGTGGACGAGGCGATCTGGTAGATCTGGCCGAGCAGGTGCGCGGCCTCGTTGGACTGCTCACCGTCCGCGTACGCCGTGTCGGCGGCCTGCCCGTCGCGCAGCAGCTTGGGCAGCGCGCGGGCCAGTACGCCGTACTTCGCGTGCTGGTAGGTCAGCCAGGCGTGGCTGACCGCCTTGCGCATCTCCGGCAGCGGCAGTGCCTGCGTGGGGGCGAAGAAGAACGCGCTGATCTGGTCGTAGCGCTCCAGGGCGGCGCGGATCTCCTCCACCTCGACCTGGTCGATGCAGTTGACGCTGTCGATCCGGCGCTCCGGCTCCTTGCCCAGCAGGAGTTGTACGTCGACCTGGAGCACGTCTGCTATCTCGTAGACGACGGAGAACTTGTCGAGGCGGCGGACGCCCCGTTCGACCTTGTCCACCCAGCTCTTCGACTTGCCCAGCCGGTCGGCGAAGACCTGCTGCGACATCTTGCGGCGCCCGCGCCAGTACGCGACGCGGCGCCCGATGGGCAGCTCATCCACGTCGTACCTCCCCCTGCCTCGCCGGCGACCGGGCCGGTTGGGCGGTGCGGTCCGTTTCGTCACTCATTCGGGGCCGATCGCACACTCTGTGCGCTGGCACTTCGGCCCTCGCTCGTAGTTTCTGATGCAAGTTGCAAGCAGCTCTCTGTCAAAGGCAACGACCGCGTGTCGTGCTTGGTGACGGTGCCCGGCGCCTGATATGACGCCAGACCGCTGACGTGGGAGGTTTTCTGACCATGCGGTGGAGTCCTCGACCGCCATTCATACGATCTGTGGTGCTCGACCGCTCCCGGCTGCGCCACTCGGCTCTGCGCTACGCGGAGCACGGCTGGGACGTTACACCCGGCGCGTACCTCGCGGGAGACAGGTTTGACTGTGCCCGCCCCGGCTGCCCGACCGTCGGCTGCCACCCGGCGCTGGAGCGCTGGGAGGAGGCCGCGACCTGCGACACCGCGAAGGTCGCGGACTGGTGGCGGCGGGCGCCACACGCGGTGCTGCTGCCGACCGGACGAGCGTTTGACGTGCTGGAGGTGCCCGCCCATCTCGGCCTCCGGGTGCTCGGCGCGGCCCGGCTGCACGCGAGCGTGCTCGGGCCCGGCCGTGGCCAGGTGCGCGGGCCGGTGGCGGTGACGCCGACCGGGCGCTGGATGTTTCTGGTGCGCCCGGGTGATCCGCTGCGGCCCGAGCTGGACGACAGCCTCGACGTGGTGCGGCACGGTGCCGGCTCGTGGATCCCGGCGCCGCCGACCCGGCTGCCCGAGGGGCTGGTGCGCTGGTCGGTGTCGCCGGAGGAGACCCGCTGGCGCCTGCCCGACTCCTACGCCGTGCAGGGGATGCTGGTCGACGCGGTGGGCGCGGCGTCGCGCGGGGCGCAGCTGCCCCGGCAGACGTCCACGTTGCGCCGCGCGGCATAGCGGCATAGCAGCCAAGGTAACGGCGCCCATCGTGGTGGTCGAGCCCCGGATGGGTGACGGCATACCGGCATCTTTGCCGGTTTCGCGGCGGCCATAGATCCGCCAGATGGCCTATGCGTTGAACAGTTTCATCGGCGCGTAGCGGCGCTGCGGGAAGATCTTCGCCACCTGCGCGTCGGTCAGGCCGAACTGGCCCTGCACCACCGACCCGTACACGTCGAAGAGGTTGTTGAACTCCGGCACGTCGCCGCTGTCCAGCGTGCCCAGACCGTCCCACCGGCCGATCAGCGAGCCGCTCAGCTTGCGGCCGGACAGCAGCATCACGACGCCGCCGTGGCCGTGGTCGCTGCCGGTGCCGCTCTCCGCCACCCGCCGGCCGAACTCGCTCGACACCAGCACGGTCACGTCGGCGGCCGCCGGGCCGAGGTCGGCGAAGAACGCGGCCATCCCCCGGGCCAGGTCGGTCAGCCGCCCGTGCAGGTATCCGCCGTCCTGGGTGCCCTGGTCCTCGTGGGTGTCCCAGCCGCCGTCCGCGATGGCGGCGACGCGCACGTTGGCGCCGCCCTTGATCAGGTGGGCGACCTGGCGGAACGCGAGCCCGATCCCGTCGTACTCGACGCCGTCGGCCGGCCGGTAGGCCATGCCGGGCACGGCGCGCACCGCGCCGAGCGTGGCGGCGACGGCGTCCTGGACGGGGTGGTTGATGTCCTTGTAGAGCGCGCCGATCGCGGCGAGCGTCGGATCCTTGAAGCGCCCGTCGCCGTTGAGCGCCAGACCGTCCACTGTGCTCAGCGACAGCGCGCCGTTGGTGCCCACCAGCGAACGCGGGAGCGTGGCTCCGACACCGACGCCGCGGAAGGCGGTGCCCGGGCCGAGCTGGTCGACGAGGCGGTCGAGCCAGCCCCGCCCGCCCGCCTCGCGGGGCAGGCCACCGAGGTCGCACATGTCGACCGCCTGGAAGTGGCTGCGGGACAGGCGCGGGTCGGAGACGGCCGGGACGAAGCCGAGCAGCCCGTCCTTCAGGGCACCCTCCAGCGGCCGGAACGCGCTGTTGAGCCGGAACGAGCGATCGACCGCCAGCGCGGTGCGCTCGGTCATCAGCAGGTTGGGGCGGGCGTCTTCGAGCACGGACTCGTCGGTCGGCGCGACGACGGCGAGCCCGTCGAGGCCGCCGTGCAGGAAGACGTGTACGAGCGTGCCCTTGGCCGAGGCCGCGTACGCCGCGCGTCCGGGCAGCGCCTGGCTGGTGGCGACCGCCGTGACGGTCGCCGCGGCACCGGTGAGGAACCCGCGCCTGCTGAGTTCGTGGCTTTTCATGGCTACCTCAGCAGGTGTTGGGGAGAAGCGAGGATCACCCGGGCCACGGCCACCGCCGCGCCGTTGAGCGTCGCGTCGACCGCCGCGCCGGGCGCGAGGCCGGCCACGCCGGTGATCGTCCGCAGGGCTTCCGGGGGCAGCGGCTGGTGCACGAGCCGCTGGGCGAGGGCGGCGACATAGGGCAACGCCGTCTTCGGCGGGTTGGCGCCGACGAGCTGCTCCGGCCGCTGGTACGTGAACATCGGGCGGCTGCCCGCGACGGCGTCGGCGGCCTCGTTCCAGAACGCGACCATCGTGCTCGCCGACGACCACGCGACGAAGACGTCCGGGTAGCCGGTCGGGCCGGGCGCGCCGGCCGGGTAGTGGCCCAGCTCCTGGAGGCGCCCCTGGAGCTGCCGCATCCCTTCGGCGAACGGCGTGCGGTCGGGCCCACCGGCCCGGTAGCTGGCCGGCGTCTCCGGTGACACGCCGAGCGTGCGGTACGTCGCCACCACGTACTCCAGCGGCCGGCGCACCTTCTGCCCGACCGCCGCCCAGAACTCCGAGGAGCTGAGCAGCTCCAGCAGCACCGGCTTTACCGCACCGCGGTTGACCGTGTAGCTGCGGGCCAGCCGCTCCACCAGCGCCGGCGGCGGGGTGTCCGAGACGAAGCGGGTGGCCAGCCGCGTCGCGATCCGGCGCGCCGTCGAGGGGTGGTTGGCCAGGTACCGGAAGTACTCCTCGCCGGCCTGCTCGCCGCCCGCGGCCGTGGTGTTCGGGTGGCTGAACCCCATGACCTTCACGGCGCCGACGTAGTGCTTGTCGGCGCGGTACACGTACCGGTCGTCCTTGACCGCGCGGCCGGTCTGGAGCAGCGCGGCCTGCCGCACGTCGCGCTCGGTGTAGCCGCCGTCGACGCCGACCGAGTACCGCTCCAGGTTTTCCCGGGCCAGGTTGTCGGTCACCTCGTCCTTTGTGGACTCCGACTGGTTGAGGTAGGTCAGCAGGGCCGGGTGGCGGTTGGCGGCGACCAGCATGTCCGGGTAGTTGTCCAGCGCGTACCGCCGGATCACGTCACGGTCGAACGACGACCGCAGCACCGGCGAACCCTCGTGGAACGCGGGCACGTGCAGGAAGTCGTTCCAGAAGTCGACCATCACCTCGAAGACCTGGCGGTCGGACCAGATCTGCCGGGCGATCGTGGCCTGCACCATCTCGTCGTCGGCCCGGATGCCCTTGGCCTCGTGGTCCTTCCGCGCGGCGCGCAGATCGGCGACGCTCATGCCCAGCGTGGTCAGGTCGCCAAGCTTCGCCTCCGCGGGCGTGGCCGGGATCCGCTCCGGGTCGAGCTGCTGGCTGATCCACTCGTCGATGCCGACCCGCGCGACCTCCGCCATCACCTTCTGCGTGGGACCGAAGGTGAGCCGGCTGACCAGGTGGCGCACCGGATCGTTGGCCAGCGCGGTCGGCACCGTCACCTTCGTCGCCTGCGCGGCGATCGCGGGGCTGGAGAAGCGCCGGCCACCGGCCGGGATGTTGCCGCGCAGCGCGTCGCCGGCCTTGGAGGCCATGTACGACTCGTTCTGCTCGGTGTACGTGCGCACGGTGCTCGGCTGTTGCCCGCCGGGGCGCGCCGGGTTGCCGTCGCTGGCCTCGTCGGCCGCCGGGTCGTAGTCGGACCGGCCCAGCGCCCAGTCGACGACCTCCTGCCCGCCCGGCGTCGCGGCGAACGCGGTGCCGCCGGTGAGTGCGGCCAGCCCACTGATGCCGAGGATCGCCTTACGCCGGCCCATCCGCGCGCGCCGCTTTTTGGGTGCCGTGACGGGCACCGCGGCCGGCTGCGGCTCGGCCGGCGAGCGGGTCGGTTGCTCCGAGGCGCGGTGCCGTGGCGGCGGCGGCACGTAGGGCCGGTAGTGATGCGAGTGCGGCTTTTGCTGCACCGCCGGCTCGGCGTGCTGCGCGTGGCGAGGCACACTCCGATCGACCATGCACCAGTCCCAATTCTCACCAATACTCAGTGATACGGGACGGTAGTTAACCTTCTGGGCTGACTCAAGGTGACGACCCCCATCCGGGCGCCCGCTTAAGCCCGCGCTGCATCGCTTCGGGATCTCGCGGCCCCGGGATTCCCGGCGCGGAGCAGCGCAAACCGATCTGCGGAGCAACACGGCCGTTTATCCCGTCGCGGATGACGGCCTCAACCAGATTTAAGGACCCGCTAAGAGTGGCACCCGCCGGACGCTTGAAGGCCCCATGCGGTGGGTAAGTGCGCCGTCATGCTCAGCAGCGACGAGCGGCGCCGGCTCGATGCGATGGCGCAGCACCTTCGTACCACAGACCCTGACTTCGTCGCCCGCATGGGCGACCGCACGGGATCCCGCCACGGTCGCGTGCTCTTCGCCGTCAGCGCCCTGCTCTGGGCTACTGTGCCGGCTCTCGCGTTCATCGGCGGCTGGGTGGCCGGCATGGTCTCCGCCGCGGTGCTCGTACTGGCCGGCATCATCGTCCTGAAGGCAAGGCGCTGGTAGCCACGTTCCTACCCGATGGGCACGCGGCCTGCCGCCACCAGGGCGGCTGGCCGCTCACGTTGCGGCCCGGTCCACTCCGACACGGCCCGCTCGGCGAAGGTGACCCCGCTGCGCACCACATCGTCGAGCGGATCGAGCAGGTGCTCCGTGCCCGGCCGCTCCCAGCCCGCGTTGACCCGCGCCCGTAACCCCTGGCGGGCGAGGCCCAGCAGAGCCTCCGCGGTCGCGCCCACGGACCGGTCGCCCACCATCGCGTCGAGCCCTTTGACCGCCACGTCCTCCGACGCCTGCGCCAGGTCCGCGGCGGTGATGCCGTCGAGCAACGCGAGCGCCGACCGCCGCGCCGGCGCGTGGTAGGCCAACCCGACGCAGAACGCCGGCGCCGCCGCGAACGCCTCCCACGGCAGCCCGTCGAACGCCCGCATCTCGAGCGTGTGCCGGGCCCGCACCTGCGGCCACACCTGGGAGAGGTGGGCCCGCCAGTCGTCCAGGTCCGGCGCCGTGCCGTCGCCGAAGCCATGCTCGACAAGCTCACGGAACGGCCGGGCCGGCCCGGGCACGTAGCCCGCGCCCACCCGCCGGTAGATCATCGGCAACGCGCTCCCCCACTCGACCACGTCGGCGGCCGAGACGTCGGGCCGCACCGCGAACTCCAGGACGCCGCACCGGCTCGGATCCACGTAGCCCCACATCTGCATGCGGCGGGAGAGCACACCGGTCGGCCGCCCCTCCTCGATCGGCGAGTTGACGAACAGCGCCGCCGCGATCGGCGCCGCCTTCACCAGCAGCGCCAGCTTCTCCCGGAAGTCCTCCGGCGACAGGTAGTCCACTGTGGTCTGTGTGGAGAGGGTCAACCCCATGACGTTCTCCGCGAACGCCGCGGCGGGCCCCAACCCTCGGAAGTAGCGGCGCATGATGCCGATCCGCGGCTTCGGCGCCCACGGGATCCGCTCCCGCGGCGTGAACGGCACCAGCCCGCCCGGCAGCAGGGCGAGACCACCCCGCGCGGCAAGACCGGCGATCACCCGCAGATCGCGCCGCGCGGTCGCGACGAGGGCACCGAGCGACTGGAACGGCGCCGACGAGTACTCCACCGCGCCACCCAGCTCCAGCGACAGCTGTGCACCGTACGCCAGCTCCACGCCGACGAGCGCGCCCCCTTCGAGGACGGGCTTGGCGCCGAGCTCGCGGACCGCCCGCTCCAGCAGCGCCCGCGACCCGCACGGGCCGTCGTAGGGCGCGCTCCGACCACTTCGCTCGTCGACCAGGCCGAGCTCGACCTCGATCCCGATCCGCTCGTCGGCCGCTGGTGCGAAGACCGCCAATCCGTCCACCATCGCCTCCCACCCAGCCGCGCGATAACCACCCGTAGCCACACGACCACACAGAGGCACCAAAGGGCAAGGGCCTGTACGCGACGCGGCCCGGCTCCAATCTCAGAGCCGGGCCGCGCCGTCACCACCTATGCGCCGTAGCTCTCCGGGTGGAGATACTCCAAGATCCACAGCGCGATGGGCACGGCGGCCAACACCGCGAGCGTCACCGCCGTCCACCAGTCACGAAGAAACTTCACCTCGCCCCTTCCCGGCCCCGGCGCCCTGTGACGCGACGCGCCTCCCACGGGGCACCGGTGCCAGCCGGGGAACTTACCCCGCTGGGGCGCGTCTGTCCACAATGGGCGGACCAGAACCAACGCGAGTTTCCCCGACCTCCAACCCCTTATTTCACATAGATATGTGAGCTACCGCGACGCCCGTCGTGGTCCAGACCGCTGCGCGGTCCCCGGGGAAACGTGGAGCGCGGCGGAGCGTTTTCTTGGGGTGCGTCTCCCGCGGCCTCACCCATCCGCCGTTGGTCGATCTTGTGTCGCGGGCCTGGCAGTGCGGGTCGGGGATCTCGGCGAGCGCCAGCTCGCCGCCGACCCGTGCGGTCTCCGGCGGGAGCAGCGGTCCGCCGCTGACACGGCCCGGGAAATCCTGCGCTGAGGACCATCACGAAGGTCATCACCCTGATCCGGGATCCACCCACCGCCCTCGGCGGTCTGGAAGGCAAGCGAAACGTGGCTGCGACGACTCGGCCGGCTTCCTTGATCGAGGCGGCGGAGGCAGGTCAGGTTAGTGATCGTGGTGAGTTCTTGCTCCTGGAGGGGCAGTAAACGTCCACGATCCGTTTGGGCGTGGTCGCCCTCTGCGCCGATCAAGGAAACCGAACAAGCGATAGCGTGTCTGCCCCTCAGCCTCTGACTTCAAAGATCCGTGGACGACCTCGGGTCGCGTGGAGCGACACGCTGCGTTACTTCTGGGCGGTGGCCGGCGCGCTTTCCCGAAGCTCGGCTATGTATTGGTCTCCGGTGGCCTGGTAGACGTTTACGCAGTTGGTGGCGGTCATCGTCACGGAGCCGCCGGCGGAGGCGCGGCGGGCCGGCGGGTCCGGCGGGCGCCTGTCGCGGTCGGGTTCGTTCGTCAGCTGGCGGGCGAGGGCGACGACATCCGGGCCGGGGCGGGTCTTCGCGACATCTCGCAAGCGGTCGGCCGTGCGTGCCATGAAGGCTGGGATGAGCGCCCGCTGCCCGCTCGCCGCCAGGCCCCGGATCGCCAGCGCCAGCGTCTTGTCGGTGGGGTCGTCGAGGGCCAGCTCGGTCGCGCGGGTCGCCATCGCGGTCGCCCGGCCGGCGCGCAGGTGAAGGTCGAGGAGGTCGTAGGTCGCGTCGAGCCGTTGCCGCCTCATCCGCACCCGGTGCGCGTCCGCCCAGAGGCCGGTGACGTCGGCCAGTGCCTCGCCGCGCCACAGGGCGAGGGCGCGCTCCAGCGTCTCCGCCGCGCGCTGGTGGTCGCCTTCGCGGTGGCGGACGCGGGCGGAGGCGCGCAGGTCGACGAACCTCCGGTAGTCGACCACCCGCGGGTCGACGTCCAGCTGGTATCCGCCCAGCCGCCGGTTGGCCAGCGACAGGCGGTCACCGCCGCCGCGGGCGATCGTCCGCCGCACGGCGCGGACGTAGGTGGCGACCGTCTCCTCGGCCTTCGCCGGTGGGCGAGCGCCCCAGATGTGCTCGACGAACGTGTCGACCGACACCGGGCGCCCGGGGTTCAACGCCAGCGTCGCCAGGACGCAGCGCTCCGCCGCCCGCCCCGGCGCGAAGGTCGCGCCGTCGATCTCCACCTCGACGTCGCCGAGCAGTCTGATCTCCATCAGCGCGGGCAATCGCTGAGGAGGTCGGCCGCTGTCTTGGCGCCGCCTGGCACGCCTATCCGTTGGAAGACCGCCTGTGCCTGGCGGAACAGGCCGGCCGCCTCCGCCGGCGCGCCGGCGCGGGCCGCGCATCGCCCGGCGCCGAGAAGCGCGTTGGCCTCGGGGTGGGGCAGTCGCGCCCGCTCGGCCAGCTCCAGCGCCCGGCGGTAGCGGATGACCGCCTCGCCCTCCTGGTCGAGGAGCAGCAGCAGGTCGCCGAGGTTGACCAGGGCCTCGGCCTGGCCGAGCGCGTCGGACAGCGCCTCGAAGATGACAAGTGCCCGCCCGTGCCGGTCGGCCGCGCTCTGGGTGTCACCGGTGAGTCGGTCGAGGACACCGAGCTGGTTGAGCGCGTCGGCCTGCCCGGCCCGGTTGCGCATGCCCTGGTACATCGCCAGCGCCTGCATCATCAGCCGCCGCGCGCCCGGGTACGCGCCGGTCTGGCACAGCACGATGCCGAGGTAGTTGAGTGCGTTGGCCTGGCCCGGGCGGTAGCCGAGCTCGCCGTGGATCGTGAGCGCCTGGGCTAGTGCGTCGCGGCTCTCGTCGTACTCGCCCATGTGGCAGTGCGCGGCGCCGAGGTAGTTGAGTGCCTTCGCCTCGCCGTGCCGGTCGCCCAGATCGCGGTAGATGTCGAGGGACCGCCGGTGCGCGTCGACGGCGGGCGGGTAGCCGACCGTCAGCTGCTGGATGCCGCCGATCTGGCGCAGCGTGTCGGCGGTGCCGTGCGGGTCGCCGAGCTCCTCGTACAGCGCCAGTGCCTCGCGCTGCGCCGCGAGCGCTTCCCCGTACTCGCCGCTCGCCCAGAAGACGAGGCCGATCTCGTTGAGGGCCTCGGCACGCCCCTGCGGCACGCCGAGATCCTGGTAGATGGCGAGCGCCGAACGCAGGGCCGCGGTGGCGCGTACCGGGTCGCCCGCATGCCGCCGGACGCCGCCGAGCTGGGTCAGCACGTCGGCGACACCGCGCTGGTACCCGCTGCTCCGGTGCAGCGCCAAGGCTTGGCCGAGGGTCGTTTCGGCGTCGTCGTAACTGCCGGTGTGGCGATGCAGGGTGCCGAGCTCGCGCAGCGCGTCGGCCTGTGCCCGCCGGTTGCCGGCGGCACCCGCCGTGGCCGCCGCCGCGCGGTGCAGCGAGATCGCGCGGTCCCAGGGGCCGGCGAGGCCGAGGTACGGCGCCATCGCCGTGGCGAGGGCCGGGAGCACGGCTTCGGCGGGATGCGCCGGTGCCGTGCTCGAGCAGGCGAAGAGGTTGGCCTGCTCCACCCTCATCCAGCTCATCGCCGCGTGCCGGCTGTTGATCGGTGGAAGGCGGCGGACCGCCCCGTTCGACGCGCCGGCGGGCGGGCCGGCGCGGCGGGACAGGTGCCGGGACGCCGACTCCGCGGCCCGCCGGTAGTAGTCGAGCAACCGCGCCGTCGCCGCGCCGAGGTCGGCCGGTGCGTCGCTCTCGGCGCGCATGACCGCGTACTGCCGGATCAGGTCGTGCAGCCGGTAGCGGCCGAACGCGGGCTGGTCGACGAGGTGGTGATGGTAGAGCGCGTCGAGGCTCTGCCGCGCCTGGTCCGGTGTCGTGTCGTTGAGCGCGGCGGCCGCGTACGGGTCGAGATCGGGCCCCGGGTGCAGTCCGAGGCGGCGGAAGAAACGCCGGAGGTTGACCGACAGCTGGCGGTACGACAGGTCGAACGCCGCCTCCACCGTCACGTCCTCGGCGCCCATCCGGGAGAGATGGTGCTTGGTCTGTGCGAGGTCGCGCACGAGCTCCGTTATCGGCCACTGCGGCTCCGAGGCCAGGGGTGAGGCCAGGAGGCAGATCGCGAGCGGCAGGTAGCCGCAGAGCCGGGTGAGGTCGTCGACCAGACCCTTCTCGGCGGGCTTGAAGTGACGGTTGGCCATCCGGCCGAAGAGCGCCGCGGCGTCCTCCGGCGGCAGCGTGCCCAGCGCCAGGCTTATCGACGCCTGCTGTGCCAGCAGTCCGGTCAGTCGCTGCCGGCTGGTGACCATCACGAGGCAGTGACTGGCACCGGGCAGCAGCGGTAGTACCTGCTTGCGGCTGTGCGCGTTGTCGAGGACGACCAGGGCGCGGCTGCGGGCCAACCGCTTGCGCCAAAGCGCCGCGCGCGCGTCCAGCGCCGCCGGAATGTGGGCGGGGCGCACGCCGCCGGCGGCCAGCAGTTCGAAGAGCGCGTCCGCCGGATGCATGGGCCGATGCCCGGTCGTATGCGCGTGCAGATTGATATAGAACTGGCCGTCCGGAAAATGGTCTTGCAACATGTGCGCGGCGTGTACCGCGAATGCGCTCTTGCCGACGCCGGGCATCCCGTCGATGACGTAGACGGGAATGATCCGCTTGGCCTCCGCGGTCTGGGTGACGTTGTGCACCAGGGCCATCAGTTCGCGCTTGCGACCGGTGAAGGCCGGAGTGTCCCGCGGAAGATCGTTGCAGGGTGCGGCCGGTGCGGGAGCCGTCGACGTGTTGTAGATGTACTGACTGCCACTCGATTGATAAACATGTTCGCTGTCTTGCACGTGCAGACGCCTTTCGCCCGCGGGCATGGCGTCGTCGGGATCATCATCTGCCCCTGGTGTCCACCCCACAACAACCACCGGTCCTCACTGATCGTGGTGTGTTAACTACCGTACGAGATGGACGCGAATACAGTTCAGCTCGATTCGAAGATCGGTCGAGACTGAAATGATCGGCTTTCTCATTCATTTCAATTCATTGGCGCCCGATGCCACTGAAATTGGTCGCCGTGAAAATTACGGATGATGTGGGACCACCACTTTGGCATGTTACTGGCAGCGATGCGTGCCCTACTCTGGGTGGTTGGGGAGGGGGCCGCATGATCGATCCCATGATGCTCGCCGTCGCGACGGCGCTGGCCACCAAGGCCGCGGAAGGGCTTTCGGAGGCGGGCCGCGCCGCGTTCGGCGCGCTCGTCCAGCGGGTCCGCTCCCGGTTGGCCGCCGAGCCCGGCGGGACGGGGACGCTGGAGTCGGCCGAGAGTCATCCCGGAGACGAGCGGCTCGTCGAGCGGTTGGCGGCCGCACTTTCCGTCGCCGCCGACCGCGACCCGACGTTCGCCGCCGACCTGGCCAGGCTGTGGTCGGCGGTGCGCGATGCCGCGGTGGTGGCCGCGCACGACGGCGTGGTCAACCAGCAGTCCGGCTCGGTGGGCGGACACGTCGTACAGGCACGTGACGTGAGCGGCGGGATCACGTTCGGCGCCGGCTCCGCCGAGGACTCCCGCGGCGGCCGATGAACCGGCCTGACCCGGGCGGCGTCAACACCGAAAACGCGATCGGTGGCTACGTCGGTGGACACGCGGTGCAGGCGGGGGTGATCCACGGCGGCGTACACGTCCACGGGGCGCCGCCCGCCGCGCCGCCCGCGCCCCGGCAGCTGCCACCGGCACCGGCGCACTTCGTCGGTCGCGAGCGGGAGCTGGCCCAGATCGACGCGATCGTCGCGCGGCCCCGCGGCGGGCCCGCGCTCGTCGTGATCAGCGGGCCGGGCGGGGTGGGCAAGTCCAGCCTCGCGCTCGCCTGGGCACACCGGGCCAGCGCGCGCTTCCCCGACGGGCAGTTGCACGCCAACCTTGGCGCGTTCGATCCGACGGGTCCGAGCAGCCCCAGCACGTTGCTCGCACACCTGCTGCGTTCGTTCGGCCTGGCACCCGAGCGGGTCCCGGCCGGCCTGGCGGAGCAGAGCGCGCTCTTCCGCTCGCTGGCGGCGGGCCGGCAGCTGCTCGTGTTGCTGGACAACGCGATCTCCGCGGCCCAGGTCCGGCCCCTGCTGCCCGCCGCACCGTCCTGTGTGGTGCTGGTGACCGCGCGGTGGCGGCTGGGCGGCCTGCTCGGCGACGGCGCCGCCTTCATGACGGCGGAGCCGCTCGGCGAGGAGGCGGCCACCGAGCTGCTGGCCCGCGCCATCGGGCGCGAGCGGGTCACGAGCGACACCGCTTCGACGTCGTCGCTGGTACGGCTCTGCGCCGGGCTGCCGATCGCGCTCACCATGGCCAGCGCGCGCCTGGCGACCCGTCCACGCTGGCCGGTGAGCCGGATCGTCGGCGAGCTGGCACAGGAACATCGGCGGCTGGCCGCCCTCGGCCGCGAAGGGGTATCCGTGCAGGGCGCCTTCGACCTCAGCTACCGGGCGCTCGACGCGCCGGCGGCACGCTGCTACCGGGCGGTGGGTTTGCACCCCGGTGCCACGTTCGGCGTGCCGGTCATCGCGGCGGCGCTGGAGGCCGGCGAGGAAGACGCGGCGGTGGCACTCGACGAGCTGGTCGAGGCGAGCCTGCTGGAAGAGGGCGCGGACGGGCGCTTTCGCCCGCACGACCTGGTGCGGCTGCACGCCCGGCAGGCCGCGGCCACCGATCCGGAGGCGCCCGCGCTCCTGCTCCGGACGCTCGAATGGCACCTCGCCGGTGTCCTCGCGGCGGACCACATCCTGACGCCGTACCGGGAGCGCGACCTCGACGCCCCGTTCAGGTACCTGCGGCCGGACGCCGTCACGCACGCCGGCCGCGGTGAGGCGCTCGACTGGTTGGAGGCGGAGCGGGACAACCTCGTGGCCGCGGTCCAGGAGGCCGCGCGCGACCGGCCGCTGCTCGCCTGGCGGATCGCGGACTCGATGTGGCCGTTGTTTCACCTGCGCCGCCACCACCACGACCGGATGGTGGTCGACCGCATCGCCGTCGAGTGTGCGACGCGCCTCCAGGACCGCAAGCGCGAGGCGGACATGGTGCGGCGCTGGGGATTCGCGCACTTCGACGTCGGGCGCTTCGACGAGGCGGGCGAGCTGTTCGAGCGCGCCCGCCGCCTTTCCGCGGAGTTGGGCGACCGCCCAGGCGTGGCCGTGGCCATCGGCGGCCTCGGCATCGTGGCGGCGGCCCACGACCGGTACGGCGAGGCGATTGTCCACTTCGGAGAGCAGGAGCGCCTCTGCCGCGAGCTGGGCGACCTGCGGTGTATCGGCTTTGCGCTGTTTCGCCTGGGCACCGCGCACAACGCGCTCGCCCAGCCGGAGCCGGCGGCCGACCACCTGCGCCGGGCGGACGCGGTCTTCGCCGACCTCGGCGACGTCGACCCGTACAACCAGTCGCGGGTGCACATCGAGCTCGGCTACGCGCTGGGCCGCCTCGGCGACCGGCCGCAGGCGGAGAAGCGCCTCACCGCCGCCCTGCACCGGATGCGCGAGCTGGGCTCGCCGCGCGGCGAGGCCTATGCCCTGCACCGGCGGGGAGAGCTGGCCCTGGCGGCGACGGACCTGCCGCGGGCGCGTGCCGACCTGGCCCGTGCCCTACTGATCTACGAGCGGCTGGCGGACGTCGAGGCGGCTGAGGTACGCCGCCTGCTGGCTACCCTTCCAGCACCCGACCCGGCTCCATCCAATCTCGACAGTGACGCCGTCGAGCGCGGCGACCGGCCGCCCGGACGCCAGCCACCCGTGTAGAAACGCGGCGACCGGCACCGGCCGCCCGCCCGCGGCCGTGACGAGCGATCCGTCCCGGAGCCCGAGCAGGGTCCTCCCGTCACCGCGGTCCATCGCCACGATCCCCGCGCCGGGAAACCGTTCCAACGCCTCGTGAATCCACTGTGGAGAGGGCTGCGCGCGCCGGGCGACGATGACGTCGGCCACCTCAAGCCAGCGCGGCGGCGCCCGATCGACGTCGGCGATCACCGCGACCTCGGGGCGGCTCACAGCCGGCTCCGGTCGTCGCCGACCGGCATGGGCCGGCCTACCGGCGCCGGCGCGCAGCCCGTCTCCGGTTCCGGCAGCCGCAGCAGGTGGTACATCCGGGCGCGCAGCAGGCTGGCCGCCGCACCCGGCCGGGCGGTGACCGCGCCGGCGACCCGGGCGTACGCGGCGGCGTCGAAGGAGGCGACTGCCGCGCGCAGCTGGGGACCGAGCGGGCGGCCCGGCTCCACCGCCCGGGTGACGGCGCCCATGATCTCCGCGGCCGCACCCGGCGCGGTCGGCGGCAGTGGTCCGGCCCGGAGCACGGGCACACCGGCGGCGGCCGCGTAGATCGTCGCCGAGCCGTGGTCACCGATGACGACGTCCGCCGCGGCGACGAGGCCACGCCAGCTCGCCGGGTCGACGAGCCGCAGCCCGGCCCGCCGCTGCCGGGCGAGCCACGCGAGCACCTGCCGGCTCCCGTGGCCGTGCCAGGCCCCCGGATGGATCACCATGGTCACCGCGTACCGGTCCGGAAGGTCGGCGACGAGGTCGAACAGGGTGTCCGGCGCGCGCCCGAGCAGCGAGTCCGGGCCCCAGGTGGAGCTGATCGCGACAAGCGTGCGCTGGTCGTCGACGCCCAGCGCCTCCCGATAGGCGGCGCGATGCCGCCGGCTCTCGACCAGGCGGTCCAGGCAGAGGTCGCCGGTGACGGCCGCCACGGGTACCGCCTCCGGGCACTGGTGCCGCAGAGCGTCCACCACGTCGGGGTGCGACACCGCCACCGCCGCCGGCAGGAGGCGGCCGAAGTGGGTGAACCACGGCGCGCCGAGGCCGACCACCATGCCGCCGCTCGCCCGGGTCAGCTTGTTGTTCATGACGCCATGGGCCAGCGCCAGCCACGGCCCGCCGAGCTCGTGCAGGCCGCCGCGATCGGCGGACACCACAAGGTCGAAGTCCGTGTGCACCGCCTGGTCCCAGTCGATCGCGACGACGCCCGCCGCGCGCAGGTGGTCGTGCACCCCACCGCTGAACCGATCCGGCGCCTGTGTGAACACCACCTGGATCCGGCGGTCCGGCTCCAGCAGCTCGATCGCGTCGAGCACGTGCCCGGCGCTCGCCATCGTGTGTACGGCGGCGAGCACGGTGCGCTCGGTCGCCACGGTCCGCCAGAAAGCGGCGTCACGCCCTATCGGAAACCTCAGCCATCGCATGCCGAGATCGTGCGACGCGTTGGCGGACAAGTTCCGTGCACGAATCCGGACACCAACCCGGACAGGATCTCCAATCGCGCAGGTCGGAACCGTGAAAAATTGTCACGTCGAATCGTAAGGGACAAAGACGCTTGCCCATACTTACGGGCTCGCAAGGAATTGTTCAGCGGGCTGACAAATAAGCTTGTAACGCCGCGCGCACGCTCAGCAAAGATCGCAATCTTCCTTGCGTGGCGCAAGCGTGCCCCGATAGCATGATCGCGAATTCGCGGGATGGCCCCAACGGGCACGGCGCCCCTCGCCAGCCGCGTAGAGACGTCACCGACCAGGAGGTTGCCCAGCCCAACGCAGTGGCGTCTCCTCCACCCACCATTCACCGGACGGCCGTCATAGCGGCCGGCATATCGGTGTGCCTAAATGGATAGAGGTTGATTAGCAGTGGTCAGGTTGATAGCCGCCGTCGCGCTCGCGCTTTCCCTGCTCGCCGCACCGGCCGCCGTGGCGGCGGCTCAGTCCGTCGCACCAGCGCCCAAGAAAGAGGCGTACCTTCACCCCGAGGTTCAGCGGCGATGCACCCCGCAGAATGCAATTTTCATCTGACCGCCCCGACTATTAAGAACGTAAATTCAGTCGGCGATGCGGGCGGCGCGGGCGTGCAGATATCGCTGCTGCGGCTGGCTTGTCGTGCGGCCGGCCGCCAGGTCGTACGCCGCGCGGGCCGCCGCCCGCTCGCCCGCCATCTCCAGCAGGTGGGCCCGGACCGCCTCCAGCCGGTGGTCGCGCGCGATCCGCTCGTCGGCCTCGAGCCCTCCGAGCAGCTCGAGACCGGCCCGCGCGCCGCGCACCATCGCCACCGCGACGGCGTGGTTGAGCGCGACCATCGGGTTGTCCGAGATCTCCATCAGCACCTCGTACAAGGCGAGGATCTGCGGCCAGTCGGTCGCCTCCGCGCTCGGCGCCTCGTCGTGGACCGCCGCGATGGCCGCCTGGATCTGGTACGGCCCGGCCACGCCCTTCGGCAGCACGGCACTGATCAGGTCGACGCCTTCCCTGACGTACGCCGCGTTCCACCGGCTCCGGTCCTGCTCCGCCATCGGGACGAGCTCGCCGTCCGGACCGGTGCGCGCCGGTCGCCGCGCGTCGGTGAGCAGCATCAGCGCGAGCAGGCCGGCCACCTCACCGTCATCGGGCAGCAGTCGGTGCACCATGCGGGCCAGCCGGATCGCCTCGCCGGCGAGCTCGGCGCGCTGGAGCGCCGGGCCGGAGGTGCTCGTGTACCCCTCGTTGAAAATCAGGTAGAGGACGTGGAGGACGGCGGCGAGCCGGGCGGCGCGCTCCTCGGGCCTCGGCATCCCGAAGGGGATGCCGCTCTGCTGGATGCTCTGCTTGGCCCGGGTGATCCGCCGGGTCATCGTGCCCTCGGGCACGAGAAACGCGCGCGCGATCTCGGCCGTGGTCAGGCCGCCCACCGCCCGCAGCGTGAGCGCGATCTGGCCGGCCGGGGTGAGCGCCGGATGGCAACACATGAAGAGCAGGATCAGTGTGTCGTCGGAGTCGGACACCGGGCGGTCGGCGGCCGGCGCCAGCCACTGCTCGGGCAGCACCCACTGGGCGACCGTGTCCTCGCGGCGCTGGCGGGCCTGCTCGCTGCGGAGCAGATCGGTCAGCCGCCGCGCGGCCACCGTGATCAGCCAGGCCTTCGGCCGCTCCGGCACGCCCTCCTCCGGCCACTGCGACGCGGCCGCGAGCAGCGCCTCCTGCACGGCGTCCTCGGCGGTGTCGAAGTGCCCGTACCGCCGCACGACCGCGCCGAGGACCTGCGGCGCGAGCGTGCGCAACAGGTCCTCGACCTCGGCGTCCGGCACGGCTCCGCTCAGAGCTCCAGCTCGTCCACGCCGTCGACGATCGGCCTGACGTCGACGTACCACTCGTTGGCGAGCTTGGCGTGCTCCGGGTGCGGCGTGTACGCGAGCTTGGCGGCGATCTCGGTGGCCCGGTCGAAGCTCTCGCACTCGACGATGTTGTAGCCGGCCAGGACCTCCTGCGTCTCCGCGTAC
This sequence comes from Phytohabitans sp. LJ34, assembly GCF_052068095.1. Classification (NCBI taxonomy): domain Bacteria; kingdom Bacillati; phylum Actinomycetota; class Actinomycetes; order Micromonosporales; family Micromonosporaceae; genus Phytohabitans; species Phytohabitans sp. LJ34. Next base: position 169,920 of record NZ_JBQHDG010000021.1, read on the forward strand.
GGCCCGTCGGTCACCACCGGCACGCCGTCCCGCAACCGCACCCGCCGCGCGTGCACCGGCGCGGTGAGCCCGCGCGCGTCGACGAACTCGCCGGACTCGACCAGCTCCTCGTTCCACTTGCGCATGAAGTCGTGGAGTGCGCCGATCTCCTCGGGCGTCCAGGCCGGGCTGTCTCCGCCGGCCTTCCCGGTGATCATGTCGTAGTCCCGCTGCGACCCCATCAGCATGATCATGTACTTCATGGCCGTGCTCCTCTCCACCGGCGCCACGGTGGCGCCTTCACAGGAGACGTCGGAGCCACCGCTCGCCACCGGACACCACCTTTGGAAGATAGTCGGCGAGCGCGGGCGGGGTGCCCCGCCCGCGCCGTCTCAGCCCAGGCCTTCGCCGGCGGGCTGGCGGATCGTGACGTTGAGGCGGTTGAAGAGGTTGGTGGTGGCGATCCACATGACGATGGCGGCCAGCTCCCGCTCGTCGAAGTGCTTCGCCGCCGCCTCCCACACGTCGTCCGGCACCGCGTCGCCGCGGTCGGCGATCCGGGTCGCCGCCTCGCTCAGTGCCAGCGCGGCCCGCTCGGCGTCGGTGAAGTACGGCGACTCGCGCCACGCGGCCACGGCGAAGAGCCGCTCGTCGGTCTCGCCGGCCTTCTTCGCGCTGCGCGCGCCGGCGTCGACGCAGTAGCCACACCCGTTGACCTGGCTGGCACGCAGGTGCACCAGTTCCAGGATCGAGGCCGGCACGCCCACGCCGTGCGTCACCTTGACGAGCATGTTGATCGCCTTCATCGACTCCGGCAGGACCATCGCCGGGTTGGTCATCCGCTGCATTTCCGTCTTCCTCTCTCGGTCTTCGTTACCGCGTTGACGGGACCCGCGGGGAAGAGGTGACACGGCCGCATGAGACGCCCGTCACGGGGAATCGAGCCCTCCATGACCACGACGCTCTCCATGCTGGAGACCCATCCGCGGCGGGCGGACGTCGACCGGACCCGCCTCGCCGCGGCGATCGACTCGCTGAACGCGTGCGCGGAAACCTGTACCGCGTGCGCCGACGCCTGCCTCAGCGACGACCAGGTCGCTGACCTGACCCGCTGCATCGCGCTCAACCTCAACTGCGCCGACATCTGCCTCGCCACCGCCCGAATGCTGTCGCGCCACGCCGGTGCGGACGGCGCGATCAGCCGGACGATGCTGGAAGCCTGCGCGACCGCCTGCCGCGCGTGCGCGGAGGAGTGTGCCCACCACGTCGAGCGGCAGCAGCACTGCCGGGTCTGCGCCGAGGCGTGCTATTCGTGCGAGCGGGTCTGCCGCGACCTGATGGTGGCGTTGCGGTGACGACCGGGCCGCGGTTTGTGGGCGGCCCGAGCGGGTAGCCCTTTCGGTATGAGTGCAGACACCGATGGCGTCTGGCGGGACGAGGAGAAGCTGCCGCTGTCCGAGCTGACCCGCGCGATGGCGAGGTCACCCGGGGACGGGCAGGTCGACGACGAGTCCGGCAACGACGCGGGCATCGTGCAGGCCGAGGAAGAGGTCCGGCGCGAGGTGGACGACACCGATGGCGAGCCCGATCCGCACAGCGCGGCGGGCCGTGCGCTGCGCCCCGACTTCACCGGTCACACCGGACCGCACTGAGCAACCCCCCTTTGAAAGCCTTGTGAAAGACCCCTGCAAGCCGTCGCGGATAGATTCCTGTCCACACCGCGACGTTGAACGCCGGCCACATGTGTCGCGTTCCTGACCCTGCTGTGCCGCAACCGATACGTCGTGCCAGGCGTGTTGCCGGCCGCGACCGTTGGAGTCGGCAGAGCGGGGAGAGACGTGAAAAGACTGGGCAGGCTTGCGCTAGCGCTTATTGTCCTATTAGGAGCGAGTGCGACCGGGGCCGCCGCTCCGCAACCGGCGGCCGCCGCCGGTCGTGCCGCGGAGCAGCGGTGGGTGACGCTCGTTACCGGCGACCGGGTGCTCGTCCGGGTGCTCGGTGCCCGGGTCGAGGTGGTGTCGGCCCGAGCGGGCGAGGGCCGGCACGTGGGGTTCGTGCGGCATGCGGACCGCGGCGGCGAATACGTCCTGCCGACCGACGCGTTGCCGCTCGTCGCGGCGGGCCGGGTGGATCGGCGGTTGTTCGACGTCGCGGCGCTCATCCGCATGGGATACGACGACTCGCGCCCGGATCTGCCGGTCATCGTGGGTCACCAGGGCTCGTCCGCCCGGTCGGCCGGTGAGCGGCTGCGCGACGCCGGCGGCCGGGTGACACGTGACCTGCCGGTGATCGGTGCCTCGGCCGCCACGGTCGGCAAGGCTCGCGCCGGCGCGTTCTGGCGGGCGGCCACCGAGTCCGGCCTGAGCGGCCTCTGGCTGGACGGCAAAGGCAAGGTCAGCCTGGATCGAAGTGTGCCACAAATCGGTGCGCCGGCGGCCTGGCAGGCCGGGCACACCGGCGCCGGTGCGACCGTCGCCGTGATCGACTCCGGGCTCGACGCCACCCATCCCGACCTCGCCGACGCCGTGGCCGGCGCGAAGGGCTTCGTCGACGAGGAGCCCGGCACCGACGACCGCAACGGTCACGGCACCCACGTCGCCGGCATCATCACCGGCAACGGCGCGGCGTCCGGCGGCGAGCGGGTCGGTGTCGCGCCCGACGCCAAGCTGCTCGTCGGCAAGGTGGCGGACGTCTACGGCGACGTCTCCGAATCCCAGGTGATCGCGGCCATGGAGTGGGCCGTCGACGAAGGCGCCGACGTGGTGAACATCAGCATCGGCTTCTACGACGAGGAGGGCACCGGTCCGCTCGAGTCGGCGCTCAACCGGCTGGCCCGGGACTCCGGCACGCTCTTCGTGGTGTCGGCCGGCAACGACGGTCCCGCGCCCGGATCGCTCGGAAGTCCCGGCACGGCCGACGAGGCCCTGACCGTCGGTGCGGTCGACCGGCAGGAGGCCCTGGCCGACTTCTCCTCCCGCGGCCCGCGCATCGGCGACCTGGCCGTCAAGCCCGACATCACCGCGCCGGGCGTAGACATCGCGTCGGCTCGGGCGGGCTCGGACGGCGACCCCTACGTGGCCATGTCCGGCACCTCGATGGCCGCACCACACGTCGCCGGGGCCGCGGCGATCCTCGCCGGCCAGCACCCCGGATGGGACGCCGACGAAATCAAGCCGGCCCTCATGGGCAGCGCCACGCCGAGGGACGGCGCCACCGTCTACGCGCAGGGCGCCGGGCGGGTGGACCTCGCGCGGGCCACAACGCAGTCGGTGACCGCCGCGCCGGCGAGCCTGAGCAAGGGGTTGGTCCGCTGGCCGTACGCCAGCGGCGCGGGGACCACCGACACGATCACGTACCGGAACCACGGAAGCGCCCCGGTGACGCTCGACGTCGCGACCGACGTGCGGGGACCGGACGGCCAGCCGGCGCCGGCCGGGATGTTCACCGTCGAGCCCGCCCAGATCACGGTGCCGGCCGGCGGCACGACGTCGGTGCGCCTGGTCACGGACCCGTCCGGACCCCGGCCGCCGGGCATCTACGGCGGGTACGTCGTCGCCGGCGACGGGCGAACGTCGGTGCGGACGCCGGTCGCGGTGACCCTGGAGGTCGAGAGCTACGACCTGTCCCTCAGCTTCCTCGACCGGGGCGGCGCGCACACGTCCTCGTACTCGGTCCAGGTGACGGACGTCGACACCGGGAAGAGCAGCGAGCCGTACGACGCCTCCGGAACGGTCGGCGTGCGGCTGCCCCGGGGCCGCTACTACGTCACGGCCACCGTCACGACCCCCGACGGCTCTGGCGGCGACAGCACCACGCTGGTCGCCGAGCCGCTGGTGACGGTCACCGCCGACAGCACGTTCGTCGTCGACGCCCGGCAGGCCGTGCCGGTCGGGCTCGCCGTCGACCGGCCCACGGCCCGGCCCGCGTCCGCCGAGTTCGGTTTCTCCCGCCGGGTGGCCGGCTACGACGCGGAGACGCGGTACTTCGCGGAGAACTTCGACGGGCTCTTCGTCCGGCCGTCGCGCACGTCCGCTCCCGCCGACGAGTTCACCGTCCACATGCGAGGCCACCTCGCCGAGCCGGACGGCACCGGCGGATTCACGGGCAGCCCGTACTTTTACCACCTGAGCTGGACCGACGCCGCCGGCGGCCTGCCGGACACGCTCGTCAAGCGGATCCGTGACGCCGACCTGGCCACGGTGCGCACCGAGATCGCGGCGTCGGCTCCGGACCAGGTGGCCCGCAAGGACAACCTCGTCGACGTGGCGACCCCGGCCACGCTCGTCGAGCGCTACACACCGGGGCTGGAGTGGCGGCGCGAGGTCTCGCTGCGCCCCCGCGGTGCGGGCGAGTACGAGTACACCGCGTTGATCCGGTCCGCGCCCGCGACCTACCGGCGAGGCACCACAGTGGAACGCTGGAACGCCGCCCCGTTCGGACCGTCCTTTCCGGACCATCCCTCGCTCGGCGGGCAGGGCGGCTGGCGCTCGGACGACACGATCGGATACACCCTGAACCTCTTCACCGACCAGGCGGACCGCCACGTGGGCTGGTCGGCCACCGACACGGCCCAGACGGCGCTGTCGCGAAACGGCCGGCAGGTGGGCGTGGGAGACGGGCTGAGCGGCTCGTTCGACGTGCCCTCCGCGCCGGACACCTACCGGCTGGAGGCCAGCGCGACACGATCCACCGCGACACTGTCCACAAGGGTCGACGCGGCCTGGACCTTCCGGTCCGGGCACTCGGCGGCCCCCGACGCCCAGCCGTTGCCGTTGCTGGCCATCCGTTTCGCACCCACGCTCGACCAGCGAAACCGGGCCAAGGCCGGCTGCACGTTCGCGCTGCCGGTGCACGTGCAGCGCCAGCCCGGCGCACCGGCGAGCGGGCCGCGCGCACTACGGGTCGACGTGTCCTATGACGACGGTGGGCACTGGCAGCCCGCGCCGCTGACCGGCTCGGGCTGGAGTCGCACGGCGGTGATCACCCACCCGGCGGCGGACGGTTTCGTCTCCTTGCGCGCCACCGCCGTCGACCGCGACGGAAACACCGCGGAACTCACTCTGGTCCGCGCCTACGCCATCGGCTCGTAGGGCCGCGTCTCGCCGGGGCCGCGGCCACTCGTCGCGGCCCCTGGCGGGAGGGCTCCGCTGGCCTGGTGGGCGCGGCAGGGTTCGAACCTGCGACCCCTCGGTTGTAAGCCGAGTGCTCTTCCGCTGAGCTACGCGCCCCGACGCCGGCTGTGAGGCCAGGCGGCGGCAATCGTACCTTGCCTGCCCTTGGCGATCGGCGCAAGTCGACGGGTCAGGCCTCCACCTCAGCCAGCGCCTTGCGCCAGCCGGCCTGGTCGCGGGCCTCGCCGGGCATGTTCATCTCGGCGAACCGGACGATGCCCGCCTTGTCGATGACGAAGGTGCCGCGGTTGGCGTAGCCGCGGTCGGCGTTGAAGACGCCGTACGCCTGGGCGACCGCGCCGTGGGGCCAAAAGTCGGACAGAAGGGGAAAATCAAACCCCTCCCGGTCGGCCCACACCTTGTGGCTGTAGACCGAGTCGACGCTGACGGTCAGGACCTGGACCTCCGCGTTGGCGTAGGCGTCGAGGTTTTCCGCCACCTCGCACAGCTCGCCCTGGCACGTGCCGGTGAACGCCAGCGGGTAGAACACCAGCAACACGCTCTTGCCGCCCCGGAAGTCGGACAGGCGGACCTCCTGGTTGTTTTGGTCGCGCAGGAGGAAGTCGGGCGCCTCCACGCCCACCGGGATCGGCATCGGTGAAACCCTTCTCGTAGAGCGCATGGCGACGGGCCGGCGGTCCGTGGGAGGGGGCGCCGCCGGTCGTACGCGGGATGGCTACTTCTTGCGCGCGGCGCGCGGTGTCACCAGCCGTGCCGCACTCCAGTCCTTACCCGCGTTGACCGTCGACGTCTGCTGGAGCCCGGCGGTCGGTGCCACCTCGCTGATCTCGCTCGGCTCGACGTGCCCCGGCCGGCCGGCCTTGGGCGTCAGCAACCACACCACGCCGCTGTCGGCGAGGGGGGTCAGCGTCTGTACCAGCAGGTCGAACAGGTCGCCGTCGCCGTCGCGATACCAGACCAGCACCGCGTCGACGACTTCGTCCGTGTCTTCGTCGACCAGCTCCCCGCAGCGGTCTACAAGGGCGTCGCGGAGATCCTCGTCGACGTCGTCGTCGTAGCCCATCTCCATGACCACCATCCCCGGCTCGATGCCGAACCGGTCCGCCAGGCTGCGTACGCCGTCGGCGGCCTGACCAGCGGTCGCGCTCACTGTCGCATGCCTCCTCATCTCAACAGCTCCCGGCGTGAACCGCCGATAGCGCGTAGTCCACACAGTTGCGTCGCCGCGCGCAAGTGGCGCACCGAGTGGAAGGCAATTTACCGTGCCAAGAGCCCTCGGGCACCCTGGGTGATGGCATCTTCGGTCACGAGCACGTGACGGGCGGCCGGACCTAGCGGGATGAACGAGTCAACTGACGCGATTCGCCGCGCCGCGCCCACGTAGCCGCCATCGACGAGAGCCGCCAAAACACCCTCGCCGACACCGCCGGAACGGCGTGTCTCGTCCACGATGAGCACCCGCCCGGTCGCGGAGGACTCGCGGATGATGTCGGCCACCGGCAGCGGGGCGAGCCACCGCAGGTCCACCACCCGCGCGCCGACGCCCTCGGTGGCCAGGCGGGCGGCGGCCCGCAGCGACATGCGCACCCCGTTGCCGAACGTGATGATCGTGATGTCTTCGGCCGAACCCACGCCGTACACGCGAGCGCGCCCGATCGGCACATGAGCGGCCGACCAGGCATCCGGGGGCAGGTAGGGGGCGAGCCACTCGCCGTCACCCTCCGCGTACAGGTCGCGGGTGTGGTACAGCGCGATCGGCTCCAGGTACACGCACACGCTGCCGTCCACCGCCGCGCTGGCGAGGCAGGTGCGCAGCATCGGCGCGGCGTCGTCCGGCCGGGCCGGCACCGCGACCACGATGCCGGGGATGTCCCGCAGCACCGCCACCGAGTTGTCGTTGTGGAAGTGGCCGCCGAACCCCTCCTGGTACGCGAGGCCGGCGACGCGTACCACCATGGGGTTGCGATAGGCGCCCCGCGAGAAGAACTGCATGGTGGCCGCCTCGCCGCGGATCTGGTCCTCGGCGTTGTGCAGGTAGGCGAGGTACTGGATCTCCGGGACCGGCAGCATGCCGCTCAGGCCGGCACCCAGCCCCAGGCCGAGGATCGAGGTCTCGTCCAGCAGTGTGTCGAAGACCCGGGACGCGCCGAAGCGGTCGCGCAGGCCCTTCGTGACCCCGTACACCCCGCCCTTGACCGCGACGTCCTCGCCGAACGTGGCCATGCTCGGGTTGGCGACCATGCCGTCGGCGAGCGCCGCGTTGATCGTCTGGGCGAGCGTGAGCGGGCCGGCCTCCTCCGGCAGCCGCCCGGAGAAGCCCGCGTCCCGGGCCGGTCCAGAGGGCCCCTCCGCCCGCGCGGCGGCCTCGGAGATCGCCTTCGCCACGCGTACCGGCCGGCGGGGCGCCAGCGGGGCCGCGACGTCGGCCGGACCCTCCAGCTTCGCCTCGCTGAGGACCTCCTCGGCCACTTTGCGGACCTGCCAGCCCACTTCGTCGTAGCGCGAGACGATCTCGTCCGGCCGGGCCAGGCTGGCGGCCACGAGCAGCCGGGCGGTGGCGACGAGCGGGTCGCGGGCCACGTCCCGCTCGATGTCGCCCGGTGTGCGGTAGGCGGTCTCCGCGTCGGCGCCGGCGTGACCCATCAGTCGCACGGTGGTCAGGTGGAGCACGGCGGGCCGCCGGTGCCGCCGCACCCACGCGGCCGCCTCCGTCGCCGCGTCGAACGTCGCGGCCACGTCGCACCCGTCCGCGGCGAAGTACCGGATGCCCGGCCGCGCACGCAGCGCGGCCTCCACCCAGCCCGACGGTGAACGGACGCTGATGCCCAGGCCGTTGTCCTCGCACACGAAGAGCAAGGGCAGGCGCAGGCCGGAGTGGTCGCACCAGCCGGCCGTGTTGAACGCGGCCACCGCGCTCGCGTGGTTGATCGAAGCGTCGCCGAACGAGGACACCGCGATCGCGTCCGCCGGCCACGGCGACCGCGCGTCGAGCTGGGGACGCGCGGCACGCGTGGAACGGGTGGCCGGGCCCAGCCGCCGCAGCCGCTCGATCGCGAACGCGACCCCAACCGCGCGGGGCAGGTGCGAGGCCACCGTGGACGTGGTCGGGATCACGTGGAGATCGGCGTTGCCGAAGACCTTGTGCCGCCCGCCGGCGATCGGCTCCTGGCTCGAGGCCACCATCCCCCGAAGCACGTCACGCGCGGCGGCGGCGACCGCGCCGTCGCCGTTTTCCTCGTCCTTGACCGGCATCGCCTGCGCCACGCGGGCGCAGTAGAACCCGCCCGAGCGGTAGTGCAGCAGGGCCGGATCACTGGGGCGCAGCGCGGCGGCGACGGCGGCGTTGCCCTCGTGGCCCGAGGAGCCGATCGTGTAGAACCCCTCGCCGAAGCTGCGCAGCCAGCGCCCCGCCAGGTCAAGATGACGGCTGGTGAGCTGGGCGTCGAACAGGTCGAGCGCGGCGCTCCCGGTGAGCCCGCTGCCCTCACGCACCGGCGCGCCGGGCTCCTGCTCGCCCGCGGACTCGGCCAGGCCGCCTACCGCCTCTCGGAAGCGCTGATCCAAATCTTGAGGGGTCGTCACGGTGCACAGCATTACCGACCGGAGCCAACCCCGGCCACCCGGAGCGTCCGCCGGCCGCTCAGATCCGGCCACTCCGGCGCCCGGCTCACGCTGGAGGCGATCACGAAACGACCTGCCACGCGTGGGGCGTGGCAGGTCGCGTATTTCCGTCCATGGGTCGTGCAATTTGTGATTGTCAAATGCCAGTTGCCTTCTGCCAAATACACCGGCCCTTATATTCCGGATGCAGGTAGCACTTATCCGGTGCCGCGACCACGACCGACACGGCCGAGGCCGGAGCCGCGACCGCTGGAGCCGCGACGGCGGCCGTGCTGGCGAGTATGACGGACGCGATCACGAGGACGCCGCGAGCTAACAGTCCGGCCACGCTGACTCAAACCTCTTTTCATTCTTGGGCACGACGATGTGCCGGCCTTTAAGGAAGGCCGCTTTCTGGTTTAGGCGATGTGGATGACGTCAGGCACCACTACGTTGTGCTGGCTGCCTCCCAGTCGGTAACGTCACTCCACCACTTGGCCAAGGCCCGGTTCCCTTGGTTGCCTTGCGCCAACGGAGATCGACGTTAGTACTCCGCAGGACTGGAAGCAACACCTTTGGGGCATCTCGCCCAACGTGCCCATTGCGTTACGAATTGTTGGTCGTCGCTCAAAACAAATAGGTCCACAAATATTTACGTGCGCAAATCATTGACGAACCGCCCATACACGGGACACCTAAAGTGAGCGGGCCTCGGCAATTGCGCCGGGCCCGCTCGCTCGCCGGATTCACTCGTCGGGTGGTGCCTCACATGCGATGCCATCACCGTCGCGGTCGAGGTCGTACGGATCGTTGTTCGGGTCGAGACGGAACGGCCGCTCCTTGAAGTCTTCGCAGTCCGGGTCGTCCGACTCACCTGACCCGGGCGGCGGTTCGCAGGCGATGCCGTCGCCGTCCGCGTCGAGGTTGTCCGGGTCGTTGTTCGGGTCGATCGGGAAGGACTGGCGTTCGAAGTCGGCGCAGTCCCGGTCGCCGTTCCTGGGCATCGGTGGGCCGACCATCGGCGGCCGGCTGGTCTCGGCAGGCGCTGCCGCGCTCTCCGCGGCGGCGGGCTCCTCCGCCACCTCAGGTGCGGTCTCTACCCCAGGCGGCGAAGGCTCGGACGACGCCGGCGGGGCGATGGCCGCATCATCCTCGGCGGCCGGTGCCTCGGCGGTAGGCGAGGACGACGGGATCGGGACGCGGATGCCGTCGGCGGCGGGGACATCCAGCTCGGTGGTGGCCGGCTCCGCGGTCAGCGGCGTTGCTGACGGCATCACTACGGCGTCTGACGCGAGTGCGAGCGCGGGCGCGCCCGTCTCCATGGCCGCGCCCAGGCCGACCGCCAGCGCGAGGCCGGCTGCCCCGCACAGGCCGACGGCGGCGGACCGCCATGGATGCGTGGATGCGTACATGAGCATGAGGGTGACGCCGGCCCCGGCCCGGCCGGGCCGGAACGCGGGAAGTCGCCGCCCGCCGCCCGCCCGGCGCGCATAATGCCCGGCCCACGCCCGGGAGGCGCTCACCGCCCGCCGGACCTACGCCCGGGACGCGCTCACCGCCCGCCGCCCCACGCCCGGGAGGCGTTCACCGCCCGCCGCCCCTACGGCCCAGGGCGGCACCGCCCGCCTCGGCTCACGCCCGGGAGGCGCTCACCGCGCCGCCGCACAGCAGGGCCGCGATCAAGACCGTGACCAGCGCGAACGACCCCGTTCCCAGGTACACCGCGCCGAGCGCGGACACGCCCAGCACGCTCGCGAGCAGGGCGCCGGTCGACACCAGCGCGGAGAAGGACGCGGCCTGCTCGGGGCGGATGAGCGGGGAGATCCGGGTGACCAGCGGCGTGAAGCCGGCCGCGTGGCCGGCGCCGCCGACCAGCAGCAGGCCGCTGCCGACGATCCAGGGCCAGCCGGTACGCCCGACGGCCGCGGTCGCCAGCGCCGCCGCCCCAAACGCCAGCGGGCCGACCACCGACACCGCCCGCGCGGGCAGGCGGCGGGCCAGCAGGCTGCTCGTCGCGAAGCCGGTCGCGTACGGCACGAACGCGAGCCCCGCCGCCAGCGCGCCGAAGCCCAGCGTGTCCTGGAGGTGGAGCGTCAGCGTGAAGAGGAACGCGGCGTAGCAGCCCATCACCGCGCAGCAGGCGGCCAGCCCGCGCCGCACCGGGCGTACGGCCAGCACCGCGAGGTCGACCAGCGGCGCCGCCACCCGCCGCTCATGGCGGACGAACGCCGCCAGCAGCGCCGCGCCGGCCCCGAGCGGGAGGGCCCACGCCCAGGCCGGCCAGCCCTGTTCGCGCCCGAGCACGAGCGGGAGAACGACGCCGACCATCGCCGCGGAGAGCAGCCACACGCCGGTCAGGTCGAGGCGTGCCGGCGTGGGCGTGCCGGCCGGCAGCAGGCGCGGGCCGAGCACGAGCAGGACGAGCCCGACCGGCACGTTCACGAGGAACGCCGGCCGCCACGACAACCCGCCCAGGTCGACGCTCACCACCAGGCCGCCGACGATCTGGCCGGCCGCGACGCCGAGGGCGAGGATCATCGAGTACAGGCCGATCGCCCGCGCCCGCGCCGCGCTGTCCAAGCGGATCTGGATCAGCGAGAGCACCTGGGGCGTCATGATCGCGGCGGCTGTGCCCTGCGCGATCCGCGCGGCGACGAGAAACGCGGCCCCGGGCGCGAGGCCGCACGCCAGCGACGTCACGGTGAAACCGCCCAAACCGATCAAAAACACGCGCTGGTACCCGTACCGCGCGCCGATCCGGGCGCCGGTGACCACGAGCACGGCGAACGCCAGCGTGTACCCGGCCAGCACCAGCTGCTGCACCGCCCCGCTCCCGCCGAGGTCGGCCCGGATGGCGGGCGCGGCGACCGCCACGATCGAGTTGTCCATCGACGCCATGGCCTGGCCGGTGAGCAGGACGGCGAGCATCGTCCCCGCGCGCGGCCGGGAGTCGAGTGTGGTCACGGCGGCAACTCTGCGTCCGGCCGGCGGGGGCGGTCTTGAACATCCTTGCGGGCATACGCTGGCCGCATGCGCGCCACCCGGCTGCTGGTCGACCGCCCTGACTTCAGCGTCAGCGCGGTGACCTGCCGCGACGACCACGCGCGGTGGTCGCCGCCCGAGCCCGTCCCGGGGTACGGCGTGGTGCTGGTCCGCTCCGGCGGCTTCCGCCGGAAGGGGCGGGGCGGCGAGGTGCTCGCCGACCGCACGGTGGGCTACGCGACGTCACCGGGAGACGAGGAGCGTTTCGCCCACCCGTACGGCGGCGACGAGTGCACGTCGATCCGGCTCGGCCCCGACCTGTGGCGCGGGCATGCCGGGCCGATCTACGTGGACGCCCGGCTCGACCTGGCCCACCGGCTGCTGTGGCGCGAGACGCACGGCGACGACCCGGACTTCGCGGTGGCCGAGCGGCTGGTCCAGCTGCTGGACGGCACGCCGGCACACAGCGCCGGCGACGGCGACCGGGAGACCGTCGAGCGGGCGCGCGAGGCGATCCGCGCGGGCCACCCGGACGCGGCCGGCCTGGTGCCGCTGGCCCGGCTCGTGGGCGTGTCGCCGTACCGGCTCAGCAGGTCGTTCCACGCGGTGGTCGGCGCGCCGCTCACGCGATACCGCAACAGGGTGCGGGTGGGCGCGGCGCTGGACCGGATCGAGCAGGGTGAGTCGAGCCTGGCCCGCCTGGCTTTTGATCTTGGTTTCGCCGACCAGGCCCACCTGACACGGACCGTGCGCGCCCACCTCGGCCACACGCCGCGCCAGCTCCAGCGGCTACTCGCCGGTGTGCGCGTGTGACTTGACCACCGGCTTCGACTGCGGCGAGCCGTGCTGCCGCAGCACGATGCTGAGCACGATCAGGCAGCCGACCGCGAGGAACTCGCTCTGCCAGTTCTGCATCGACTGGAACCAGAAGTCGCTGGTGGTCAGGAACTTCGCCGCGCTGATCGGGGGCGCGCCGCTCTCCAACGCCTGCTGCTCGTTGTACTCGGCCGTGCCGCCGAGCAGGTGGATGACGAACGAGAGCACGAAGAGCCCGAGCAGCGCGATGGAGAGGCTGTTGCGGTAGATCGTGTTCGCGAGCCCGTGCCGCTTCGCCAGCGCGGGCGAGTGGGGACCGGCCTTCTCGGGGTAGTCCTCGGCCCGGTCCTGCTCGTCGAGCGGCTTGGACTCCGGCGAGCCGCGCTGCACGAGGTACGCGGTCAGCAGCACGTAGGAGCCCATCTGGAGAAACTCGGACTCCCAGTTTTCGAAGACCGCCTCGACGAAGTGTCCGGTGCCGAGATACGCCCAGTAACCGTCGGCGGGGTGGCCGTACTGAGCCAGCTCCTCGTTGCGTACATGCCACCCGAAAATGCTCTGTAGCAGGAGGAACACGAAGAAAGCGCCAAACATCACCAGGGAGAGGGCGTTGAACCAGATCCACCTGCGCATGAACCGCTTCTACCCAGATCCGTCCGGCCTGAATACACGCCCTGTTCGGCGTGGGTTCAACATCAACAGTGAGGCTGCCGGGGTCGGTATTCGTCGATCCCTGGGGAGGAAAACGATGCCCATATCCCGGCGTACCCTCATCGTCGGTGGCGTGGCGGCCGGCGCGGCCGCCGCCGCCCTGCCCGGCACGGCGGCCTCGGCCTCCGGCGGTCCACTCCGGACCGACCCGTTCACGCTCGGCGTGGCCTCCGGCGACCCGGACCACGACGGCTTCGTCCTCTGGACCCGCCTAGCCCCACGGCCGCTCGCCGAAGACGGCCTCGGCGGCATGCCCGACCGCCCCGTCGCGGTGCAGTGGGAGCTCGCCGCCGACGAGCGCTTCCGCCACGTGGTCCGCCGCGGCGTGGCGCTCGCCCGCCCGCAGGCCGCGCACAGCGTCCACGTCGAGCTCAACGGGCTGCCGCCCGGCCGCGAGTTCTTCTACCGGTTCAAGGCCGACCGCCACGTCTCACCGGTGGGCCGCACCCGCACCGCGCCGGCGCCTTGGACGCTGGGCGGCGCACTCGCGATGGCGTTCGTCTCCTGCTCGCAGTACGAGCACGGCTACTTCACCGCGTACCGGCGACTGGCCGAGGAGGAGCCGGACCTGGTACTCCACCTGGGCGACTACCAGTACGAGTACACGAAGGACACGTACAACATCCCGGGTGGCAACCCGCGCGACCACGAAGGCCCGGAGACCGAGACGCTGGCCAACTACCGGCAGCGGCACGCGCAGTACAAGGCGGACGCCGACCTCCAGGCCGCGCACGCGGCGGCGCCGTGGCTGGTGGTCTGGGACGACCACGAGGTGGACAACAACTGGGCCGACGAGGTGCCGGAGAACCCCGACGTCCCGCAGCCCCACTTCCTCGCCCGGCGCGCGGCGGCGTTCCAGGCGTACTGGGAGAACATGCCGCTGCGCCGCACCTCGATCCCGCGCGGCATCGACATGCGGCTGTACCGGCGGATCCAGTGGGGCCGGCTGGCGACGTTCCACATGCTCGACACCCGCCAGTACCGCGACGACCAGGGCTGCGGCGACGGCTACAAGGACTGCCCGGCCGCGTACGACCCGGCCCGCTCGATCACCGGCCCGGAGCAGGAGGCCTGGCTGCTCGACGGCTTCCGCCGCTCGTCCGCCCGCTGGGACATCCTCGGCCAGCAGGTCTTCTTCGCGCAGCGGGACAACAACGCCGGCCCGGCGACCGTGACGAGCCAGGACTCCTGGGACGGGTACGCGGCCTCGCGCGACCGGATCACCCGCGGGTGGCTCGCCGCCGGCGTGCGCAACCCGGTCGTGCTCACCGGCGACGTGCACGCGCACTGGGCCAGCGACCTCAAGCTCGACTACGCCGACCCGACCTCGCGGACGGTGGGATCCGAGCTGGTCTGCTCCTCGATCACGTCGGGCGGCAACGGCGCCGACTCCGACCCGGCGACCCACCCGTTCCTGGCGATCAACCCGCACCTGCGCTTCTACAACAACCAGCGCGGGTACGTCTCCACCAAGATCAGGGCAGACCGGCTGGACGCCGACTTCAAGGTCGTACCCCAGGTGACCACGCCCGGCGCGCCGGTCTACACGCGCGCTTCGTACACAATCGAGGACCGGGTGCCCGGCCTCCACCAGACGTATCTGCGCCCGCTTGGCTAGGGGTTCGTCAGAGGGATTTCCCGGGTCCGCGTCAGCGGCGGACCGCTGCTCCCGCCGGAGACCGCGGCGGCCGGCGGCTCGCGGAGCGAGCCGAAATCCCCGGCCGCCGCTGCCGCCTCCGCGCGCCAAGCCCAACTCGCAGGGCTGCCCTCAAGAGGGCTGCCCTCTTGGGGCAGCGGCAGCCGAAGGGCGGGCGGGGTGAGGCCGCGGGAGCAACGGCCTGGACCACGACGAGCATCGCGGTAGCTCAAATATCCGAGGGGTCTCAAGACCACGGAACGGCAGAGACCTCGACGTCGAACGCTTTCTGGATCACTCCCGCCAGCCGGACATCTCCACACCCCGGGCGAGCTCCACGCGGAGGCCCATGTGCACTTCCTTGGTCTCGCCCGGGGCCAGCTCCAGCTTCCAGCTCAGCACACCCAGGTCGGTGCGGTCGGCCGGGTTGGGATCGACCTTGAACGCCCGCACCGTGATCCCCTCGTCACGGGAGACCGGGATCTGGTCGAGCACCGTCACGTTGGCCGGTCGGGGCGTGTGGTTGGCGACCGTGGTCCGGTACTCCACCTCGCGGCGCCGGGTCGAGCCGAGCGCCGCCTTCGTGGCCGAACGCCGGGTCAGCTTGCGCTCCACCCGGATCCGGTCGTCGAGGCCCAGGGCGAGCTCCACCTCCTCGCCCGGCGCCCAGGTCTCCAGCCGGGTGCTACCGACGAAGTCGGCGTCGTGGAAGACCGAGGCAGGACCGGGCAGCAGCGTGTGGGCCGAGGTGTTGACCGCGGTCGCGCGCAGGTGGGCGTCGGGCGACTGGGCCGGCGCGGTCACGTAGTCGAGCCGCGCGCCGAGCTCGAGCACCGCCACGGTGGCCCGGTGGGACGAGCCGTCGGCGGGCACCGCCACCGGATGTTCCGGCCGGTACGTAGCCGCGGCGATGCCCTGCTCGACCACGCCGGTGCTCTCGCCGAGCAGCGCCAACTCCTCCTCGCTGAAGGCATCCGTCACCGCCCCGCCCGAGGCCGGGGCGGGCGCCGCCGCGGCCCGCATCATGTCCTTGCTCCGGTACGCGGCCACGGCCCGCGCGACCGGAAGCGGACGGATCCGGTCGAGGTACCAGGGGTCGAGCTCCGGCACGGTCGTCGTGGTCGCCGGGCGGGCCGTCGAGAGCACCAGCTCGCACTCCGGCCAGTCTTCCCCGGTGTGCTGGGTGACCAGCCCGAACCAGGTGACCGCCAGCCGCTCGTCGTCGAGGCGCACGTCGTACGTGGACTCCCAGCCGGCGCCGCCCACCACGTACGACAGCTCCAGCTCGACACCTTCCTCGGCGGAGACGTCGAGGGTGACCGCGGCGGCCAGCTGGTCCGGCGCCCGCTTGCCGGTGAGCTGGGCGAGCCGGCGGTCGAGCGCGGCCTGCCGGTCGCGGGCCTCCGCGGCGCGGCGGGTGAGGTCTCGCCGGCGGGCCTGGCCGCTGGCGAGCTGCTCGGCGGTCGAGTCGGCGAACGCGGCGACGGCCGCCGGGTCGGACTCGCCGGCGGCGACCGTGCGGGCATAGGTGGAGGCGGCGCGCTGAGCCAGCGTGGTGATGAACTCCGCGCGCTGGATCTCCACCGCCTCGGCGTCGGCGAGCTCGACCAGCTCGGCGGCGACCGCCCGGCGGGCCTCCTCGACCTCGGCGACCGTCTCGTCGGCGGAGCGGGCCTGGTGGCGGACGACCACATCGACGCCGAGCACGGTGGCTGGGCCGTGGCCGCCGACCCGGACCGAGTCGCGGTGCAGCCCGAGCGGCAGCGGTCCGATGTGGACCGTGCTCGTGCCGGCGGGCGGCCGCAGCTTGCCCCGCCGGGTGACCCGGGCCCGGTCCGGATATACCGTGACGGCCACGATGGGGGCGTCGAGTATCACGCGGCCACTTCCGCGCCGGCTAGGAGCCGCGGGCGACACACGACGGTGACGGACCGGTTTTCCGGTTTGCTTTCCACGGGGTCCAACATACTGGCGCGATGCACACAGAGGTGATCACCGTGCGGACCGGTGGGCGCGCCACAGTCCGCGACATCACGGGCGAGGCGGCGGCCTTCGTCGATGGCCAGGGCGACGGGCTGCTGCACGTCTTCGTGCCGCACGCCACCGCCGGCGTGGCGATCATCGAGACCGGCGCCGGCTCGGACGACGACCTGCTGACCGCCCTCGACGCGGTGCTGCCCACCGACGACCGGTGGCGTCACCGGCACGGCGCCAAGGGGCACGGGCGGGATCACGTGGTGCCGGCGTTCGTCGCGCCCTACGCCTCCCTGCCGGTGATCGCCGGGCGGATCGCGCTGGGCACCTGGCAGTCGATCTGCCTCGTCGACACCAACGGCGACAACCCCACCCGGGAGGTCCGGCTCTCGTTCCTCCCAGGTTGACGCTTTGTTACCGCTCGGTACATGTGTCGAGCGTCGCGTAGGGGTCCACCAGGCGTGACGGAGCCCTTTGCGCAAGGCAGGATGGAAGGCTACAGAGACCCATCACACACAATGCAGAGGGAGCGCTGGTGGCTACCGAACGCAAGCGCCCGGTGATCAGCGATGGCCTGCCGAGCCAGCTTCTCGACATCGATCCCGAGGAGACCCGCGAGTGGATCGAGTCGCTCGACGCGGTCATCGACGAGCGAGGTGCCAAACGCGCCCGCTACGTCATGCTGAGCCTGCTCGAACGCGCCCGCGAGCGCCAGGTCGGGGTCCCACCCCTGACCACGACCGACTACATCAACACCATCCCGCCCGAGCAGGAGCCCTGGTTCCCGGGTGACGAGTTCGTCGAGCGGCGCATCCGGGCCTACATCCGGTGGAACGCCGCGATGCTCGTGCACCGCGCCCAGCGCCCGGAGATCGGCGTCGGCGGGCACATCTCGACGTACGCGAGTGCCGCCTCGCTCTACGAGGTCGGCATGAACCACTTCTTCCGCGGCAAGAGCCACCCGGGCGGCGGCGACCACATCTTCTTCCAGGGCCACGCCTCCCCCGGCATGTACGCGCGGGCGTTCCTGGAGGGGCGGCTGGGCGAAGACCGGCTCGACGGGTTCCGCCAGGAGCTCTCGCACGCGGGGCCGGGCCGCGGCCTGCCCAGCTACCCGCACCCGCGGCTGATGCCGGACTTCTGGGAGTTCCCGACGGTATCGATGGGCCTTGGCCCGCTCAACGCGATCTACCAGGCCCGGTTCAACCGCTACCTGCACCACCGGGGCATCAAGGACACGTCCGACCAGCACGTATGGGCGTTCCTCGGCGACGGTGAGATGGACGAGGTCGAGTCGCTCGGCGCGATCGGGCTGGCCGCCCGCGAAGAGCTCGACAACCTGACCTTCGTGATCAACTGCAACCTCCAGCGCCTCGACGGCCCGGTGCGCGGCAACGGAAAGATCATCCAGGAGTTGGAGGCCTTCTTCCGCGGCGCCGGGTGGAATGTGATCAAGGTGATCTGGGGCCGCGAGTGGGACCCGCTGCTCGCCGCCGACACCGACGGCGCGCTGGTCAACCTCATGAACACCACGCCCGACGGCGACTACCAGACCTACAAGGCCGAGTCCGGGGCGTTCGTTCGCGAGCACTTCTTCGGCCGCGACCCCCGCACCCGCAAGATGGTCGAGCACATGAGCGACGAGGAGATCTGGAACCTCAAGCGCGGCGGTCACGACTACCGCAAGCTCTACGGGGCGTACAAGGCGGCGACCGAGCACACCGGCCAGCCGACCGTGATCCTCGCCAAGACGATCAAGGGCTGGACGCTCGGCTCGCACTTCGAGGGCCGCAACGCCACCCACCAGATGAAGAAGCTGACGCTCGACGACCTCAAGTCGTTCCGCGACCGCCTCTACCTGGACATCCCCGACTCGGCGCTGGAGTCCAACCCCTACCTGCCCCCTTACTACCACCCGGGTGAGAAGTCGGACGAGGTGCAGTACCTGCGGGAGCGGCGCGAGCAGCTCGGCGGCTACCTGCCGACGCGGCGCACGACCACGATCCCGCTGCGAATTCCGGGCCCGGAGCGGTTCGCCGACGTCAAGCGCGGCTCGGGCAAGCAGAAGGTGGCCACGACGATGGCCTTCGTCCGCCTGCTGAAGGACGTGATGAAGGACAAGGAGTTCGGCAAGCGGTGGGTGCCGATCATTCCGGACGAGGCCCGCACGTTCGGCATGGACTCGCTCTTCCCGACCCAGAAGATCTACTCGCCGCACGGGCAGAAGTACACGTCCGTCGACCGCGAGCTCTTCCTGTCGTACAAGGAGGCGACCGCCGGGCAGATCCTGCACGAGGGCATCAACGAGGCCGGCTCGGTCGCGTCGTTCACGGCCGCCGGCACCTCGTACGCCACGCACGGCGAGCCGATGATCCCGCTGTACATCTTCTACTCGATGTTCGGCTTCCAGCGCACCGGTGACGGGTTCTGGGCGGCGGCCGACCAGATGGCCCGCGGCTTCGTGCTCGGCGCCACGGCGGGTCGCACCACGCTCAACGGCGAGGGCCTCCAGCACGAAGACGGCCATTCGCACCTGATCGCGGCGACCAACCCGGCCGTCGTGGCGTACGACCCGGCGTTCGCGTTCGAGATCGCGCACATCGTCGAAGACGGCTTGCACCGCATGTACGGCGAGCAGTCCGAGCCGATCTTCTACTACCTGACCGTCTACAACGAGCCGATCCTCCAGCCGGCCGAGCCGGAAAACCTCGACGTCGAGGGCGTCAAGCGGGGCATCTACCGCTACTCGCCGGCGCCCAGCGTCGAGGGGCCGAAGGCGCAGATCCTCGCCTCCGGCACGGGCATGCAGTGGGCCCTCAAGGCCCAGCAGCTGCTCGCCCAGGATTGGGGCGTGGCGGCCGACGTGTGGTCGGTGACGTCCTGGACCGAGCTGCGCCGCGACGCCGTGCAGACCGAGGAGTACAACCTGCTCCACCCGGGCAGCCCGGCACGCACGCCGTACATCAAGTCGAAGCTGGCCGAGGCGCCGGGCCCGGTCGTGGCGGTCAGTGACTGGATGCGGGCGGTGCCGGATCTGATCTCCCGGTGGCTGCCCGGCGACTACACCTCGCTCGGCACGGACGGCTTCGGCCTCTCCGACACGCGGCACGCGCTGCGCCGGCACTTCCACGTCGACGCCGAGTCGATCGCGGTGGCCACGCTGCGCCAGCTCGCCGTCCGCGGGGAGATCCCGGCGGCGGTGCCGGCCGAGGCGGCCAAGAAGTACGCGATCGACGACGTCAACGCCGCCCCGGTCGGCGAGACCGGCGGCGACAGCTGACCCCACCGTTTGTTCCGTGCGGCTTACCTTGATCGGGTGAGCCGCATGGAATGGGTGGTCTTCGACCGGCGGGATCCGTCGGTCGTGGTCGAGCTCATCCGCGGGGTCGCCGCCAGCGGCGACCCCGGGGAGTACGGCGACGGCGTCGAGGTGGTCCTCGAAGCGCCGGCGCCGTCGTTCCTGCGCGACATCTTCGGTGCCGAGCCGGCGAGCGCACACATCGCCGTCACCAAGCCCGGCGGCGAGGTCGGCTACCCGTTCCACGTGCGGCTGGTCAGCGACCAGGGCGGCGACGCCGGGCGGCGCGCGCCCCGGCGGGATGGCTGGGCGATCAGCAACTCGGCCGGCCTCGCGTTCCTCATGCAGAAGGGCGTGGCGGGCGCCCCGTACGACTGGGCCGACCTGGTGGAGGGCGCGATCGCCGCACTCACCGCGCTGCGCACCGACGCCGGCGACCCCGGCTGGCGGGCCGCGGTGGATCGCACAGTGTTCCGGGCGTATTGGGATAAATCATGAATTGGCAGCAAGTTCTCCGCTGGCGTATCGAACGGCAGTTCCTCGGCGGTTCGCCGGCCGACGACGCGGTGACGGCGGCGCGGCGGCTGAGCGGGGTGCACGCCCAGCTCGCCGCCTCCGCGGTGACCGCGCTCGACCTGCGGGTCGCCGGCGGCGCCACCGCCGAGAGCGTCGACGCCGAGCTGTGGGAGACGAAGCGGCTGGTCAAGACCTGGGCCGCGCGCGGCACCCTGCATCTGCTGCCCGCCGCCGACCTGCCGACGTGGGTGGCCGCGATGTCCACCCGCACCCGCGAGACCACCGGCTCCTGGCTGCGCTACCACGGGGTGACCGCCGAGCAGATGGCGGACATCATCGCCGCGATGCCCGACGTGCTCGGCGGCGAGCCACTCACCCGCGAGGAGCTGGCCGGCGCGATCATCAAGGCCACCCGGCACAAGGACCTGCGCGAGCCCCTCACCCAGGGCTTCGGCGCGGTGCTCAAGCCGCTCGCGTTTCGCGGCCTGCTCTGCTCGGGGCCGCCGCGCGGGCGCAACGTCACGTTCGTCGCGCCGCGCGCCTGGCTGCGGGAGTGGGACGAGGTGGACACCGAGGCGGCGATCGACACGCTGACGCTGGCGTACCTGGGCACGTACGGCCCGTCGACCGCGGACGAGTTCAGCCGCTGGTTCGACCTGAAGCCGGCGCTGGCGAAGAAGTCGTTCGCGCGGCTGGCCGACCAGCTCGTCGAGGTCGACGGCGGCGCGCTGGTGGCCGAGTTGGCCGGCGAGGTGGCGAAGAAACGGCCCTTGTCGGTGCGGTTGTTGCCGGCCTTCGACCCGTACACGGTGGCCAGCCTGCGCCAAGCCGACCGGGTGGTGACCGGGCCGAACAAGGCCAAGGTCTCCCGCCCGCAGGGGTGGATCTCGCCGGTGCTCGTGGTCGACGGTCGCATCGAGGGCGTGTGGGAGGGCGATACGGTGACCCCGTTCGCCCCGCTGGAAAGGTCGGTCCGTTCGGCCCTGACGAAGGGGTTCCCGGAGGTCAGCGTCGCAGACTAGAGTGCGAGGATCTTTCGCGTTTTCACGCCGTCGCCGCCCCGGCACGGCGGATCCTAGGGAGCGGCGGATGGCCTTCACGTGGGGTGTGTCGACGGCGGCGTACCAGATCGAGGGCGGTGCCGCCGAGGGCGGGCGCGGACCGTCCATTTGGGACGTCTTCTCCCACGAGCCGGGGCGGATCGCCGACGGCAGCACCGGTGACGTGGCGTGCGACCACTTCCATCGGTATCCGGAAGACGTCGACCTCATGGCGGGGCTCGGCATCGACGCGTACCGGTTCTCGATAGCCTGGCCGCGCATCCAGCCCGACGGCACCGGCCCGGCCAACGCGGCAGGGGTCGACTTCTACGACCGCCTCGTCGACGCGCTGCTCGCCAAGGGCATCGACCCGGTCGTCACCCTCTTCCACTGGGACCTGCCGCAGGCGTTGGAAGACAAGGGCGGCTGGCTGAGCCGCGACACAGCCTTCCGGTTCGCCGACTACGCCGGGCTCGTCGCGGACGCGCTCGGCGACCGCGTGCGCATGTGGATCACGCTCAACGAGCCCTTCATCCACATGACCCTCGGGTACGCCACGGGCGAGCACGCGCCCGGCCAGACCCTGCTCTTCGGCGCGCTCCCGGTGGCCCACCACCAGCTGCTCGGCCACGGTCTGGCGGTGGCGACACTGCGCGCACGGGGCGCCGGCGCGGTGACCATCGCCAACAACTACTCCCCCGTCTGGCCGGTGGGTGACGGAGACGCCGAGGCTGCGGCCGCCTACCACGCCTTGCACAACCGCCTCTTCACCGATCCGCTGCTCGGGCGGGGCTATCCGGAGCTGGGGCTGGACCCGTCGGTCGTGCGCGACGGCGACCTCGACACGATCGCCGCACCGCTCGACGCGCTGGGCGTCAACTACTACAACCCCACCTCGGTACGCGCGCCGTCCACTCCGGACAGCCCACTCCCGTTCGAGATAGTGCCGGTCGAGGGGTATCCGACGACGGCGTTCGGCTGGCCGGTCGTGCCCGACGGGCTGCGCCAGCTGCTGGCGTGGCTCAAGGATGAGTACGGCGAGGCGCTCCCGCCGATCCACGTGACCGAGAGCGGCTGCGCGTACGACGGGATCGACGACCCGGAGCGGGTGACCTATCTGGACGGTCACATCGGAGCGGTGCGCGCGGCGATGGCGTCCGGTGTGGACGTTCGCGGCTACTTCGTGTGGTCCCTTCTGGACAACTTCGAGTGGGCCGAGGGATACACCAAGCGCTTCGGCCTCGTGCACGTCGACTACGAGACGCAGGTGCGCACGCCGAAGACCTCGTACGCCTGGTACCGGGACCTCATCAGAGCCTCCCGATGACGACCGGGGTCGAGCTTCCCGCCGCACTCGCCGAGCCGACCACACCGGTGCGGCGGAGCTGGATCGCGCTCGTCTTCAGCGCCAACCTGGGCGTGTGGATGGCGTTCTTCACGCCGATCCAGGTGCTGCTGCCCAACCAGGTGGAGCTGATCGACCCGGCCAACAAGGAGGCGATGTTCGGTTGGGTGACCGCGCTCGGCGCGCTCGCGGCCGTCATCGCCAACCCGCTGGCCGGCGCGCTCTCCGACCGTACGTCCCCGCGGATCGGCAACCGGGACTACGGGCGGCGCCACGTGTGGACGCTCTCCAGCGCGGTCCTCGGTGCGGCGTCGCTCGCGGTCCTCGGGCAGCAGCGCACGATCGTCGGCGTCGCGGTGTGCTGGGTCGCCGCGCAGGTGTGCTTCAACGCGGCGCTTGCGACGCTCACCGCGGCCATCCCCGACCGCGTGCCGGTGGCCCAGCGCGGCGGCGTGTCCGGCTGGGTGGGGATCCCCCAGTCACTCGGCCTCGTCGTGGGCGCGGTGCTGGTCACCGCGATCTTCACGGACAACAAGACCGGCTACTACGCGGTGGCGGTGGCCGTGCTGATCCTGGCGCTGCCGTTCGCCCTCCTCACCCCGGACGACCCGCTGCCCCGCGCGTACCGCCCGCGGGTGCACGTGCTCTCCGGCATGTGGATCAGCCCGCGCCGGTACCCGGACTTCGCCTGGGCCTGGGGCACCCGCTTCCTCGTACAGGTCGGCAACGCGCTCGGCACGCTGTACCTGCTGTACTTCCTCCAGGACGGGGTGAAGTACCACGATCCCGAGGGCGGGCTGCTCGTCCTCATCCTGATCTACACGGCGGGGATGATGGCCACCGCGGTCGTGGCGGGGCGCCTTTCCGACCGCTCCGGCCGGCGCAAGATCTTCGTGATCTGGTCCGGCGTGATCATGGCGGTGGCGGCGATCCTGCTCGCGATCTGGCCGCTGTGGTCGATGGCCATCGTGGCGGCGGTGCTGCTCGGCGCCGGGTACGGCGTCTACCTCGCCGTCGACGCCGCGCTGATCACACAGGTGCTCCCCCGCGCCACCGACCGCGGCAAGGACCTGGGCGTCATCAACATCGCCAACTCCGCGCCGCAGGTGCTCGGGCCGGCCATGTCCGCGCCGATCGTGGTCCACCTCGGCGGCTATCCCACGCTGTACGCGCTCACCGCCGTCGTCACCCTCCTCGGCAGCGTCTTCGTGGTACGGATACGCTCGGTGCCGTGACGGTACGCGTGCGCTTCGCCCCTTCTCCGACCGGTATGTTCCACGTCGGCGGTGCCCGTTCGGCGCTGCAAAACTGGATCTACGCGAAGCAGCACGGCGGGGCCTTCGTCCTGCGGATCGAAGACACCGACGCCGCCCGCAACCGCCCGGAGTGGACCGAGGGGATCCTCACCGCGCTCGACTGGATCGGCATCGCGCGCGGCAGCTACGAGGGCCCGTACTTCCAGTCCGCCAACGCGGGCGAGCACCGCGCCGCCGCCGAAAAGCTGTACGCGGCCGGCCGCGCCTACTACTGCGACTGCACCCGAGAGGACGTGCAGGCCCGCACCGGCTCGCAGTACCAGGGCTACGACGGCTTCTGCCGCGACCGGGGCCTGACCGCCGGGCCCGGGCGCGCGCTGCGCTTCCGCACCCCCGACGAGGGTGAGACCGTGGTGATCGACCTCATCCGCGGCAAGCCCACCTGGGAAAACAAGCTGCTGGAAGACTTCGTCATCGCCCGCGGCGACGGCTCCCCCGTTTTCCTCCTCGCCAACGTCGTCGACGACATGACCCAGGGCATCACCCACGTCATCCGCGCCGAGGAGCACCTGCCCAACACGCCGAAGCAGCAGCTGCTCTGGGACGCGCTGGGCGTGCGGCCGCCGATCTGGGCGCACGTGCCCGTCGTGGTAAACGAAAAGCGCCAGAAGCTTTCGAAGCGGCGCGACAAGGTGGCGCTGGAGGCATACCGCGACGAGGGCTACCTCGCCGACACCATGTGCAACTACCTGATGCTGCTCGGCTGGGCGCCCAGCGGCAACCGGGAGATCGTGCCGTGGTCGGTGATCGAGGAGGAGTTTCGCCTCGAGGAGGTCAACCCGTCGCCCGCGTTCTTCGACGAGAAGAAGCTGCGCGCCTTCAACGGCGAGTACATCCGCGCCCTCGACACGGCCGCCTTCTCGGCCGCCTGCCAGCCCTGGCTCACCGGCACCGAGACGATCCCGCCGCCGCCCTGGCGCCCGGAAGACTTCGACCCGGCCGCCTTCGCCGCGGTGGCGCCACTCGCGCAGACCCGCATCGCGGTGCTGAGCGAGATCGTGCCGAACGTCGACTTCCTTTTTGTGCCGTCACCCGAAATCGACGAGGCCTCCTGGGCGAAGGCGATGAAGGACGGCGCCGCCGACCTCCTGGACGCCGCGGCCGCCGCCTTCGCCGCCCTGCCCTCGTGGGACGCCGAGTCGCTGAAGGCCGCTCTCGAGGCGGTGGGTGCCGAGCGCGGGCTCAAGCTGGGGAAGGCCCAGGCACCGGTGCGGGTGGCGGTCACCGGGCGGAGCGTGGGGCTGCCGCTGTTTGAGTCGCTGGTGGTGCTCGGCAAGGAGCGCACGCTGGCCCGCATAGAGGCCGCCCGCATCCGCCTCCCCTGACCGGAGACAAAGAAAGACCCGGCCCACAAGGGACCGGGTGAGTGATACGAACAGTCTAGCGGGTCGCGCGCGTTGATGCCACCCATTCACCAGCCAATCGGCTTCGCGTAGCCGGCGGCCGGATCGTGCAGTTGGTGGCGAAGGTAGTCCAATGCGTTGAGCCTTCGCCACCAATGATTTCCCACACCGTCGTCCTTCCTGCCAGCCAGGTCGCCGGCGAACAGACCAGAGCGCGGATTGACATGGCCCACCGGCACCCGCCGACGGGCGGTCTGCACCGGTAACCGCAGGTCACTGTCGTTGGAGATCACCACCACACCATCCACACGGTCTTCGAGGACGTCCATCATCAAATGGGTGGCGACGTTGACATCGGTGCCCTTCTCCTCCTGATGGCGATGGGACACCATGAACATGGCTTGTGGATCTGGTGCACCAATCCCGGCAACGATTTTCACGGGCCACTCTGGCCTGACGAGAATCGGCACACCGTTAGGGCCCTTGATAGCGAGTGGGGCGTACTTGACTCTCGCGACATAGTTCCCGTACTCGATGAAGTCGACGCTCTTCGTCGCGACCAGGGCCTTTAGATATCGATCCTGGTCGGCCGCTCCACCCGGGTTGGTGGCCGCGTCGATGCGGGCGGTGCAGTAGACGATGCGGTCGATCGTGGCGCCGGCCCAGCCGCGCTGCGCTGTCACCAGCGACGTGGCCAGCGCACGCAGGTCGAGCCACCGCCAGCCGGGCGTGCTCCGGCCGCAAACCGCGCGCCCGCCGTAGTAGAGGTTGTAACCGTCGATGTACACGCCGACGCGCGTAGGAATCGGGGGCATAGCAGCTGACGCTAGGCGGGAGTGGCAGTTGGTGATGGCCCACCAACGCCCCGTGGACCACCCGCGAGCCGATGATTGGCCGCTATCGTGCTTATCGCGCCCGTCCGCGCCCATCCTCCGGCGGCCCGCCCCAGCCGGTTCGCCGTGCGCGAGCTGCCCCGCCGGCTGGGCCCGCGCCCGCAGCTTCCGCGTACCAAGGCGGCGGCTCGGCTGACCCAGGCGGCGCTGGACCTGGCGACGGAGGCCTCGGCGGCGTCTCGGGGGCGTTCGGCACGCCGGCCTGGCGGTGCGACGAAGGAAAGCAAGCGATCGTGGACGGGTCCCCACGATCAGCCGCCGACGGTTACGATTCGGCGGCCGAATGAATGGGCATGTTGTCTGCCGCTCGGCAATCGCAGATAGTTCGAAAAACCTGGGCTGCGCATGCAACCGCGCGAGGTTTGGCGGAGTCTTTGGTTTAAAGCGGATCGTCGGCCGCACCACGGGGGCGGGACCATCCATCGGGCGGGGAGGTCGGTCATGGTCGCAAGGGTGAGCCGCCGATGGTTCTTGAGCGGCGCGGTGCTGGTCACCGTCGCCGCTCCGTTGCTCGCCCCGTCGCCCGCCCTCGCCGCGCCCCCCAAGCCCGACACCATCACCATCGACGGCGAGGAGCTCGACGAGGCCATCACCGTCCGCGCGAAGGCCGATCCCGAGCTGTTCGAGGCGATGCTCAGCCAGGTCAACTGGCTGTCAAACGCGAAGGGCCTGTCCACCTCACCGAAGGCGGACAAGCTCGGCCGCAAGTACACGGTGGTCGTGCGCGTGGGCGACCAGGCCAAGCAGACCTACGACCTCTACCCGCTCGCGGCCGGCGGCCCCCGGGCCTACCGCCCGGGTAAGCAGCCCGACAAGCGGCGGACGACCAACGCGTGGTTCTACGGCCGGCTCAACATGTCCGAGACCCTGCGGGCGGCCGGCGTCCCGCTTCCGGGAAAGCCCGAGTCGCTGCACGGCGGCATCGGCGGCGGCGAGCGCGTCTTCGACGAAGACACGCTCAACCCCGGCCGCGACATCGACAAGCTGCTGACCGACCTGCGCGAGGTGCTGCTGCTCAACGGCGCGGTGGTGCTCGTCATCACGCTGGGCCTGGCGGGCATATCGCTGCTCGTCCGCCGCCGCGCCCGCTAGCACGTCGCACCCGGCGTTTCGCCGAGCTGGGCGCCGCCGCACGTCCCGCCAGGACCGAGCCCGAGCGCTCGAACGCGAGGGTGAGCCGCGGGAGCAGCGGACCAGACCATGGTCGACTTACGGTGAGTGGCATTGGGTCCAGACCGCTGCTCCCGCGGCCTCACCCGTACGCCGCTTGTCCTCGATCAGGTCTTGCGCCGCGGACCTGGCAGCGGAGGTCGGGGATTTCGGCTCGCCCCGCGAGCCGCCGACCGCCGCGGTCTCCGGCGGGAGCGGCGGTCCGCAGCTGACTCGGACCCGGGCAATACGCACTAACTCTCCACTGTGGAGCCGGCGGCGGCCTCGATCAGGCGGATCAGATCGCGGAGGTCGGCTTCGAATTCGGCGTCCCAGTCGACCTCGTCCTCGAGCCAGCGCGACAGCCGGGCGTGCGCGGGCAGCACGTCGGGGTCGTGGGCCGACTCGGCGCCGCGGCGGCCGGCGGCGAAGCGGCCGTTGACCTCGGACGTGGCGTAGCCCAGCACGAACGTCGACAGCATCCGCTCCAGGCGGGGCACCTCCGGCTCGGGCACGCCGGCGTCGAGCAGTGCGGCGTAGACGAGGTCGACCACGCGCAGCGCGTCCGGCGTGACCGAGGGGCGGACCATGAGCAGCGGGTACGCGCCGGGGTGGGCGCTCGCCAAGGCACGCGCGGCCCGCGCCACCGCCCGCAGCCGCTCCCGCCAGTCGGTGCTGGCTCCAGGCTCCGGGAGCAGGTCGGCGAGCAGCCGGCCGACGAGGCCGTCGAGCAGGTCGTCCTTGGTGCCGACGTACGGGTAGAGCGCCATAGAGCTCAGGCCCAGCCGGCGGGCGACGGCGCGCATCGAGATCGCCCCCAGGCCACGCTCATCGGCCAAGGCTAGTGCTTCGTCCAGAATCTGCTGTTTTGCGCGCACTCGTACAGCGTAAGAGCGTCAGCACCACCGGTCCGGCGGACGCTCCCGCCGGGTCGCGCGGGCCCGCGGGCGCACGGCGCCGTGGCGGTGGGCACCCGCCCACCCCGCGCGGCTCGACCGGCAGACCGCTGGGCCGCGCCGCTCGGGCACGAGGGTGCGCCCCTCGTCGAGCGGCGGATCGTCTGCCGCGCCGTCCGCCGGGGCGCCTTCCACATCGAGAGTGGCCGGCGGCCCCGCCTCCTCGACGGGCTGCGGACCGGCCCCGCACACCCACCGCAGGTGCCTGCCGGGCACACCGTGCTCGCCCAGCAGGTAGTGCTGCTCGCTCTCGGCGCTGCCGTGCTCGGCCTCCCCGTGCGCCATACTTTCTCCTTACTGGCGGCCAACCACCGCCTGCACCAGGCTCCCCCGGTGCCTACTACATCACTCCTTGGGCCGCGCGGGAAATAACGTGGCCCACAGTGGGAAGGCGATCAGCCAGACGACGAGCGCCACGGTGAGCCGCCAGATCCACGCATCCAACTGTTCGGTCCGGCTCCGGTCGTCGACAAGGAGGATGCCGCCCGCCAACAGGCCACACGCGACCGCCCAGCCGGCCAATCCCTTGAACCACTCCCGCCACTCGTAGCGGGCGCGCTCCCACCCGCCCTTCGGCGGCTTCCACGGTGGCGGCCCGCCGGCGAAGCGGTGGGCGAACCGCTGGTCGGCCCAGCGCACCATCGTGTGCCCGAACGCGATGGAGAAGCCGATGTACGCCGCGGCCAGGCCGTGGGTGAAGTTGGCCTCGGTGCCACGCCGCAGGTCGATCACCGTCGCGACCAGCAGCACCACGTCGACCAGGGGCACACACAGCAGGAGTACGCCACCGAGGCGGCGCATCCGCAACATGTACCGCGCGACGAGACCGGCGCCCAGGATCACCCAGAACCCGATCTCGCACGCGGCGATGACCGCAAGAACCATGCCTCCCAGCCTCACCGCGCCGGTCGCCCCGGGCGTCGGCAGCGGTGAGGGATTCCGGGTACATCCTTCGACGGACGCCGCGCCGCGCGGGCTCGTCACGCGGTCGGAGGTCGGGCGGCGAAACGTGTGATGTGATCGGAGCGTGTCCAGGGCTCTGCGGCGGGATCTGACCCTGGCGGGCATCTCGCTCGCCGGCGGCCTGATCATGTTCGCCCTCGGCATCGTGCGTACCTTCCAGCCCGCGCCCGACGCGCCGACCTGGCTCTTCGTGCCGCCGCTCGTGGCCGTCTGCGTGGCGCTGGCCCTGCGCCGCGTCGCCACCCGCACCGGCTTCGCCCTCGGCACGGTCGCGGTCGCCGCGGATCTCGCGCTGGGCAGTTCGCTCGGCACGCTGCTCATCTACACCCAGGTCCTCTACGACACCTGCCTGTACGGCTCGGCCCGCATGTGGCGGATCCTGCTGCGCGTCGGCATCGGGGTGAGCGCCCTGGCCGCCGTCGTCGGGCCGATCCTGGCCGGCTCGTGGCGCGGGCTGGCCCTCGCCGTACCGGCGACGCTGCTCCTCGTCCTCCCCGTGGTGACGGCGATCAGCGTGCGGCAGTACCGCGACCAGGCCGCCGCCGAGCGAGCCCGCGCGGAGCAGACCGCCCGCCTCGTCGAGCTCGACCGCCGCCAGGCGGTCACCGCCGAGCGCACCCGGATGGCCCGCGAGCTGCACGATGTGATCGCCAACCACCTCAGCGCGGCGGCCATCCACGCGACCGCCGCCCTGTCCCTGCACAAGCGCGATCCGGACGCGGTCGAGCAGGCGCTCAAGGTCATCCGGGAAAACAGCGTTCAGGGCCTGGCCGAGATGCGCCAGATGATCGACCTGCTGCGCGAGGGCGCGAGCGACGACGAGCCCATCCGCGCCCGGCTGGCCGAGCTCGACCAGCTCATTGCCCGCGCGCGGGGCGCCGGCCTCACCGTGCGGCTGGAGACCACCGGAGAGCCGCGGCCGCTGCCGGTGGGTGTCGACCTCGCGGCCTACCGGATCGTGCAGGAGTCGCTCACCAACGCGCTCAAGCACGGCACCGGCCGCGCGGACGTGGCGGTCGCGTACCGCACCGGCGTCGTCTCGCTCACCGTCGAAAACCCCATCAACGGCCGATCGGCGGTACCCGGTGCCGGCGCCGGTCTGATCGGCATGCGGGAGCGGGCCGCGCTGCTGCACGGCCACTTCGACGCGGGCGGGGACGGCGTCCGCTGGCGGGTGCACGCGGAGCTGCCGACGGTCGCGGAAGAGGCGGCATGACAATCCGAGTCGTGATCGCGGACGACCAGGACGCGGTGCGCGCCGGCCTCGCGATGATCCTCAACGGCGCGCCGGACCTGGAGGTGGTCGGCCAGGCCGCCGACGGCGCCGAGGCGCTCGCGCTCTGCCGCCGCCTCAGCCCGGACGTGGCCGTGCTCGACGTGCGCATGCCCAGGCTGGACGGCATCTCCGCCACCCGCGAGATCGTCGCCGAAGGATTGGCCGATGTGGTGGTACTAACCACATTCGACCTCGACGAGTACGTCTTCGGCGCCCTCCGCGCCGGCGCGGCCGGTTTCCTGCTCAAGGACACCGACGCGGACGGCCTCGTCGACGCGGTCCGCACGGTCGCCCGCGGCGACGGCATCATCGCGCCGGCCGTGACCCGACGGCTGATCGCGGCGTTCGCCGCCACCGCACCCGGCGCGCCAGCGGCCCTGCGAACTGCGGTGGAAGGGCTGACGCCGCGGGAAAGGGACGTGCTCGCGTGTCTCGGCCGGGGCCTTTCCAACCAGGAAATCGCCGAGCGCTTGGAGATGGCCGAGTCCACGACGAAGACCCACGTCAGCCGGATCCTCACGAAATTGGGGCTACGCAGTCGAGTGCAGGCGGCAATTCTCGCCCAGGATCTTCATTTATCGATCAAGGAATAGTTAATTGTTCCACCGGGAGGTGACCACCGAGGCGGTCAGGGGGACGACCGTCAGGGCGAGGAGCCACCCACCCAGCACATCCATCGGCCAGTGAGCCAGCAGCATCACCCGCGTCCCGCCGACGAAGAGGGCCAGCGCCGCCGCGCCCGCCACCACCAGCGCCCGCCCGCGCCGCGCGAGATGGGGCCACAGCAGCAGCACCGCTACCACGGCCGCCGACGCCGCGTGTGAGGTGTGGCCGCTCGGAAAGCCGTTGCTGTCGACGAAGACGAAGCCGTCCGCCGGCCGTGGACGATGCAGGGCCCAGTGCATCAGGCCCCACAGCACCGGGATGAGCACGGTGACCCAGGCGCACAGGTACGCCTCCCGCCGGTGGCGGCGCACCAGCAGGCCCACCGTAGCGACCACGCCGGCCGCCACGAACGGGACCGTCGCGGCGATGTCCGTGGCCACGCGAAGCACGTCGACCAGGCCCGGATGGTCGGTGCCGAACTCCCGCAGATCCTCACTCAGCGTCACGTCGAGCCGCTCGACCGGGGCCCAATCGCCGACCACGACGGCCATCAGGGCGAGAAACGCCACCAGTGCCACGAGCGGCACGACCAGTGGAGGGCGGGCGATCATCCCGGCCATAGTGGCACGGACACGGGCATGACAGGCTGGAGCCGTGCCCCCGGGGAGTAATGACGGCGCCGCGTTGAGCGAGACCGTACGGCGGATCGAGCGATCTGCCGGCGCCCTCGCGACCGCGAGCGTCTCCCGGATGGACGAGACCCTCCCGTGGTTTCGCGAGCTGCCGGCCGACCAGCGGGCCTGGGTCATGCTCGTCGCCCAGGCGGGCGTGCGTTCGCTGGTCGAGTGGCTGCGCCGGGACGGGCGGCGGCCCACGCAGGATCTGGCCGACGAGATCTTCGACGCGGCGCCCACCGCGCTGGCCCGTTCGATCTCGCTCCAACAGACGGTGGCGCTGGTAAAGGTGACCATCGACGTGGCCGAGGAGCAGGTGGCACACCTGGCCGTGCCGGGTGAGGAGGCCGCCCTCCGCGAGGCCGTGCTGCGGTTCTCCCGCGAGGTGGCATTCTCGGCCGCGCGGGTCTACGCGCGCGCCGCCGAGTCGCGCGGCGCCTGGGACGCGCGGCTCCAGGCCCTGCTGGTCGACGCACTGCTGCGCGGTGACTCCTCGGACGTGCTGGCCAGCCGGGCGGCCGCGCTGGGCTGGGCGGACGCGCCGCCGGTCGCGGTCGCGGTGGGGCGCTCGCCGGGTGGGGAGGCGGCCGCGGTCCTGCATACGGTGTACCGGGCGGCGCGGCGGATCGGCGTGGAGATCATCGGCGGGGTGCACGGCGACCGGCTGGTGCTGGTGCTGGGCGGGGCGAGCGATCCGGTGGCCGCCACCGCCAAGCTGCTGGCCGGTTTCGGCGCCGGCCCGGTCGTGGTCGGACCGGCCGTGGCCACGCTCGACGAGGCGACCGAGTCGGCGCGGGCGGCGCTGGCCGGCTTCCGCGCGGCGCCCGGGTGGCCGGACGCACCGCGGCCCGTGTCCGCCAGCGACCTGCTGCCGGAGCGCGCGCTCGCCGGCGACGTCGAGGCCCGGCGCCGCCTCCGGCAGGATGTCTACGGCAGCCTGGTGCGGGCCAGCGGCGAGCTGCTGGAGACGCTCGACGCGTTCTTCGCGGCGGGTGGTGTTTTGGAGGGCGCGGCGCGGGCACTCTTCGTCCACCCGAATACGGTTCGTTACCGGCTCCGCCGGGTCGCCGACGTCACCGGCCTGTCGCCGCTGACCGCGCGGGACGCGTTCGCGCTGCGGGTGGCGCTCACGATCGGGCGACTGGATCCCCAGGCGCCTGTGACGCAAAGCACAACCTAAACGATCCTTAGGGCACCACCAGCGATCTTTGTAGGGTCTCCACAAAGTCCGTAGTGCGGTTTGGTGCATGCCAACACACACCTGACCCGCGAGTATCAAGGAAAGTCTTAGGCGTGCTCGCCGTACTGTCGCCCGGACAGGGCTCCCAGAAGCCCGGATTCCTGACCCCATGGCTGGAGCTGCCCGGCGCCGAGGCGCGCCTGCGGTGGTGGTCAGCCCTCGCGGGTGTCGATCTCGTGCATCTGGGCACCGAGGCCGGCGCCGACGAGATCAAGGACACCGCGCGCACCCAGCCGCTGCTGGTCGCCGCCGCCCTGCTCGCGGCCGAGCAGCTCCCGCTGTACGACGTGTCGGTCGTCGCCGGCCACAGCGTCGGCGAGCTTGGCGCGGCCGCGCTGGGCGGGGTGCTGTCGCCCGAGGCGGCGATCACGTTCGCCGGTGTGCGTGGCCGCGAGATGGCCGCCGCCTGCGCGCTCGAGCCGACCAGCATGGCCGCCCTGCTCGGCGGCGAGGCCGAGGAGGTCGTGGCCGCGATCGAGGCGCTCGGCCTGCACCCGGCCAACCGCAATGGAGCCGGCCAGATCGTCGCCGCCGGCGCGGTCGACCGGCTGGAAAAGCTGGCCGCCGAGCGGCCCGGCGGTGCCCGCGTGATCACGCTTCAGGTGGCCGGGGCGTTCCACACGCCGTACATGGCGCCGGCCGAGAAAGCGCTCGCCGCGGTGGCCGCCGGCATCACCCCGTCCGACCCGAGCAAGATCGTGCTGTCCAACCTGGACGGCGCGGCCGTCAACCACGGCCGCGAGCTGCTCCAGCGGCTGGTCCGCCAGGTCACCGCGCCGGTGCGCTGGGATCTGTGCATGCGGACGCTCGCCGACCTCGGCGTCACCGCCGTGATCGAGCTCGCGCCGGCCGGCACGCTCGCCGGGCTGGTCAAGCGGGAGCTCGCCGGCAGCGGCGCGCCCGAGATCGTCACCCTCAACACCCCGGACGACCTGCCCAAGGCGCGCGACCTGATCGCCCGCCACGGTGTCGCGCCCGACCACGAGCCAACCCCCCAGTTCCGGGTCGTGGTCTCGGCCAGCGCCGGCACCTTCGAGCCCGCCGCCGGCCTCGCCGAGGGCGACGACATCGCCGCCGGCCAGGTGATCGGCCACGTCGCCACCCGGCAGGGTGCCGTGGAGGTCGCCGCCCACCAGGCCGGCGTGCTGACCGAGTGGCTCGCGCACCACGACGACCCGGTCGCCCCGGGCCAGCCCCTCGCCCGCATCGGAGGACACCTCTAATGGCCGGTACGCGCATCCTGTCGATGGGGCACTACCAGCCCTCGCGGCTCGTCACCAACGACGACCTCGCCGCCATCGTCGACACCAACGACGAGTGGATCCGCGACCGGGTCGGCATCGTGACCCGCCGGATCGCGGAGGGCGAGACGGTCGCCGACATGGCCACCGCCGCGGCCGGCAAGGCGCTCGCCGCCTCCGGGCTCACCGCCGCCGACATCGACATGGTCGTGGTGGCCACGTGTTCCTCGATCGACCGCTGCCCCAACGTGGCCAGCCGGGTCGCCAACAAGCTGGGCATCGCGGCCCCGGCGGCCATGGACGTCAACACCGCGTGCTCCGGCTTCTCGTACGCGCTGGGCACGGCCGACCACGCGATCCGGGCCGGCGCCGCGCGCAACGCGATCGTGATCGGCTCGGAGAAGCTCTCCGACGTCACCGACTGGAGCGACCGTTCCACGTGTGTGCTCTTCGGCGACGCGGCCGGCGCGGCGGTGGTCACGGCGACCGCCGACGGCGAGGAGCCGGGCATCGGGCCGGTCGTGTGGGGCTCGGCGCCGGATCGGGGCGACGTGCTGACGATCGAGGGTTGGCAGCCCTACATCAAGCAGGACGGCCAGATCGTCTTCCGCTGGGCCACCACGATGCTCGCCCCGCTCGCGCGCCAGGCGTGTGAGCGGGCCGGTGTCGCGCTGGAAGACATCGCGGCGTTCGTGCCGCACCAGGCGAACACGCGGATCATCGACGGCATCGTCAAGCGGCTCGGCATCCCCAACGCGGTGATCGCGAAGGACCTCGTCGAGTCGGGTAACACCTCCGCGGCCAGCGTGCCGCTGGCCCTGTCGAAGATGATCGAGCGGCGTGAGGTGCCTTCCGGCGCCCCGGTGCTGCTCTTCGGCTTCGGCGGCGGCCTCACCTACGCCGGACAGGTCATCCGCTGTCCGTAAGCGGCCGACGCCCACAGAAAACAGCACGGCATCAACCCATTGCAGGAGAGGAAACCAATCCCCATGACCCGTGACGAGATCATCGCCGGCCTCGCCGAGATCCTCGAAGAGGTGGCCGGGGTGAACCCGGACGACGTGGCCGAAGAGAAGTCGTTCACCGACGAGCTCGACGTGGACTCGCTCTCGATGGTCGAGGTCGTGGTCGCGGCCGAGGAGAAGTTCGGGGTCAAGATCCCGGACAACGAGGTGCAAAACCTCAAGACCGTGGGTGACGCGGTCTCCTACATCGAGAGCAACGCCTGACCATGCCACACACAGACGTCGTCGTCACCGGGCTCGGCGCGACCACCCCGTTGGGCGGGGACGTCGCGTCCACCTGGGACGCAATGCTTGCCGGCCGCTCCGGGGTGGGTCCGCTCACCCAGGAGTGGGCACAATCCCTACCGGTACGGATCGCGGCGCAGCTCGCCGTCGAGCCGTCCGAAAAGATCGAGCGGGTCAAGCTGCGCCGGCTCGACCGGTCCGAGGCGGTCGCGCTGATCGCCGCGCACGAGGCGTGGGCCGACTCCGGCCTCGCCGACTCCGGGCTCGACACCGAGCGGCTCGCGGTCAGCGTCGGCACCGGCATCGGCGGTGCGATGACGCTGCTCGCCCAAGACGACATCCTGGAGGCCTCCGGCCCCCGCAAGGTGTCGCCGCACACCGTGCCGATGCTGATGCCCAACGGCCCGGCCGCCTGGGTCGGCCTGGAGCTGGGCGCCAAGGCCGGGGTGCACTCGGTCGCCAGCGCCTGCGCCACCGGCGCCGAGGCGATCTCGCTGGGCCTCGACATCATCCGCTCCGGCCGCGCCGACGTGGTGGTGGCCGGCGGCACCGAGGCGGTCGTGCACTCGCTGCCGATCGCCGGGTTCGCCTCGATGCGCGCCATGTCGGTGCGCAACGACGACCCCGAGCGTGCCTCCCGCCCGTGGGACAAGGGCCGCGACGGCTTCGTCCTCGGCGAGGGCGCGGGCGTCGTCGTCCTGGAGCGGGCCGAGCACGCCAAGGCCCGCGGGGCCAAGGTGTACGCGCGCCTCGCCGGCTCCGGCATCACCTCCGACGGGTTCGACATCGTGCAGCCCGACCCGGAGGGCGCCGGCTTCGTGCGGGCCATCCAGAAGGCGCTCGCCGACGCGGACCTGTCCGGCAAGGACGTGGTGCACGTCAACGCGCACGCCACCTCCACGCCGACCGGCGACATGGTCGAGGTCTCCGGCCTCCGCGGCGCGATCGGCGACCACGTGGTGCTGACCTCCACCAAGTCGATGACCGGCCACCTGCTCGGTGCGGCGGGCGCGGTGGAGACCATCGCCACGATCCTGGCCATCCGCGACGGGGTCATCCCGCCGACCATCAACCTCGACGACCCGGAAGACGGCCTGCTCGACGTGGCCGCACACAAGGCCCGGCACCTCGACGTCCCCGTCGCGCTGAACAACTCGTTCGGCTTCGGCGGTCACAACGTCGCGCTGCTCTTCACCCGCCCCTAATGGGAGGAAACGTCGTGACGACCACGTCTGTCAGCGCCGACTCATCCACAGTGGACTATCGCGACCCCGAAGTGCGGCTGCGCGCCCTCTTCGACGCCGGGTCGCTGCGGCTGATGATGCCACGCGACGACTCCGGTGTGCTGTGGGCGCGCGGCGAGATCGACGGCACGCCCGCCGTCGCGTACGCCAGCGACGGCACCAGGATGGGCGGCGCCATGGGCAGCGAGGGCTGCCGACACGTCGTCGACGCGATCGACGAGGCGGTGCGCGAGCGGGTGCCGGTGCTCGGCCTGTGGCACTCCGGCGGCGCCCGGCTGGCCGAGGGCGTGGTCGCTCTCGACGCGGTCGGTCAGGTCTTCGCCGGGATGGTGCGGGCCTCCGGGCGCGTACCGCAGATCTCGGTGGTGCTCGGCCCGGCGGCCGGTGGCGCGGCGTACGGGCCGGCGCTGACCGACATCGTCGTGATGGCGGGCGCGGGCCGGATCTTCGTGACCGGCCCCGAGGTGGTCCGCTCGGTCACCGGCGAGCAGGTAGACATGGAGCGCCTCGGCGGCCCCGAGCCGCACGGGCGTCGCTCCGGCGTGGTGCACGTGACCACGAAGGACGACGACTCGGCGATGGTCGAGGCGCGCAAGCTCGCCCACCTACTCGGCCACCAGGGCCGCCTCTCCCCCGCCGACGTGCCGGTCGGCGACGTCGAGGGGCACGACATGGCGGCCGCGATGCCGGCCGAGGCGAGCCGGGCGTACGACGTGAAGCCGGTCATCAAGGCCCTGCTCGACGGCGAGTCCGTGGAGCTGCACGCGCGCTGGGCGC